>CAZPDS010000014.1:20681-43410 GCA_964585485.1 uncultured Bacteroidales bacterium | reverse complement strand
GGGCAAATACCTGCTCGTGGGCAAAGCCGCCGATGATGGCGCCCTGCTCGATCCCAGTGGGGGCGGGGCAAGTTTTGGCCAGGGCGATGATTTCGCTGAAATCCTTCTTGCCGTCGCGCAGCACGATGTGCTTGCATCCTTCGAAGCCGGCGGAGTTGGTGGTGAATACTTTGTCTTTGTACCCAGCGTGGGTGGGGATCGGAACAATGCAGTTGGAGGTGAAAAGGATGGGCCCGTTGAAGGTCTCGAATTCTTCACGTTGTTTCCACCAGGCATTTCCGTAGTTGCCTACAAAGTGCTCGTATTTCTTAAAGGCAGGGTAGTAATGTGCCGGGAGCATTTCGCTGTGCGTGTATACATCCACACCGGTGCCTTTGGTCTGTTCCAGCAATGCTTCCATGTCCGTAAGGTCGTGGCCAGAAATCAGGATGCCGGGATTGTTGCGAACCCCAATGTTCACCTTGGTAATTTCCGGATTGCCGTAGCGGCTGGTATTGGCTTTATCCAGCAGCGCCATTACCTTAACACCATGGGCTCCGCATTCCATCACCAGGTTGAATAGTTCGGGTACACCCAGGCTGTCGTCGGTGGTGGCTGCCAGTGCTTTTTGCATATATGCCCAGACTTCGGGATCTTCAAAGCCCAGGTTGGCTGCGTGTTCACCGTAAGCGGCTATGCCCTTGATGCCATAAATCATCAGTTCCCGAAGAGAGCGGATGTCTTCGTTGGCCGTGGCCAGTACACCTACCGAAGGGGCTTTCGCCAGAAAGTCTTCCATGCTGCTGCCCGTCCAGGTTGCTGCATCGTGCAGCGATCCCGGCAGTGCAATCCCGGCGGCTTTCATGTCGGCTACCAGTTTCTCCCGCAACGCAAGGCCGCGACGGATTTTTTCCGCGATGGCCTCTTTGTCAAAATTGGCATTGGTGATGGTAACAAACATGGCATCGGCCACAAACAAATTAACTTCGCGGTCTTCATGACCTTTTTCGCGGGCAATCGTGCCGTAAATACTGAGGCCTTTGCATAAATGCACTAAAAGATCCTGAAGCTGCGCTACATCTTCCGGCTTTCCGCATACGCCTTTAATAGTACAACCGCTACCTTTGGCGGTTTCCTGACACTGATAACAGAACATGCTCATTGCGATTTCTCCTTTTTTTTATTAGGTTACTAAGATACGTAATTTATGATTTTTTTGATGCTGCTTAGATCCATTCTTCCTGCTTGATTTTCCCGTCGATACTAACAACAATAAGCTTGACCGGAATTTTACGGCCGGCTGCGGCCACCGCCGATTGTGCCATCTGCACCAAGCCCCCGCAACAGGGCACTTCCATGATGGCCACCGTGAGGGTGTTGATTTGTGATTGGCTGATCATGGCGGTCAGCTTCTCTACGTAAGATTCCATGTTGGAATCGAGCTTGGGACAAGCAATTGCAAGGGTCTTGCCCTTGAGCAGACTGTTGTGGAAATCACCCAGTGTGAAGGCCACGCAGTCGGCCGCTAAAAGTACGTCGGCGTTTTTAAAATACCCGGCCGATGGATTCAGTAAATGCAATTGTACCGGCCACTGACGCAACTGGGAGGCAACGGGGCCTGTGCTGACTTCCTGTGGGCTGTGGTTAAAGCTCATTTCACGGCTGCCCGGACATCCGTGGTGTTGCTGATGATTATGTTCCATGGTTTCGTTCAATTTTACCTGAATGTTTTTTTCTTTTAAATAGTCCAGGGCTTCCTGGTAATATCCCATTTCTCCGTGATCTTTCAAATGTGCAAGGTGGGCCCGTATGGTGTTGTCGCCCTGCTGAACAATGATGTCCATCACCTTCTTTTCGTCGTACGGCTCAGCCTCGCGCTCTTCAATGGTCATGGCGCCTTCCGGACAATGTCCAATACATGCACCCAGCCCGTCGCAAAACAGATCACTGATCAGTCGCGCCTTGTTGTCGATGATCTGCAAGGCCCCCTCGTGGCAATTCGGAATACATAAACCGCAGCCCGTGCACTTGTCTTCATCAATTCGAATAATACTCCTTTTCATTGTAAAAATTTATTAAGGTAAACGAGTACGCAAATGTATAAATAAAAATGTACACTACAACATTTTTCGAAAATTTTTTTATTTGCTTGAAAAACAGCATGAAATTTACGAAGAAATACAAAAAATTCCGTGGTGGAAAATATTTTTTTAGAAAAAAAGGGCTGTCATTTCATTTTTTGGCAGCCCACCGGGGGAAATTCGTCACCTGAGGAGGTTGTTATAAGTAATCCGACAATTTTTGCGCTTTCATGTACTTTTTAAACTGGTCGGTAAGGTCGTAGATAATGGTTCCCATCAGGCATTTTGAAAAGGGGCAGACCGGTCGCTCCAGGGGGCAGGGGGTTTGTTCAATCTCGCCTTCAATGGTTTCGTAGATATCGAGCATGGTGATTTCGTCGGCTGGTTTCAGTAGTAAAAACCCACCCAGGGGACCCCGGGTTGATTTTACGTATTTGTCTTTGACCAGACGTTGCATGACTTTCGCCAGGTGATTGCGGGAGGCGCCTGTAAGTTCTGCAATCTTATTGACGTTAAGGTTGCTTTCGCTTTTGGCGATCAGCACCATGGCATGTATGGCGATGGATGAAGCTTCGGAGAGTGAGATAACGCGTCCCATAGAGTAGTGTATTTAGTTTTTTATTGTGCGGGCTTGTTCTTTTCAAAAATGCGAAGAGCAATTTTGATGAGCTGGTAGCTGACAATGATGAGCAGCGGCCAGCTGGCGTACCAAAGAATTGAAGCAAGGAGAGAGTCGTACATAATATAGATTTTTAATATACGTGGTCGTTGTTTTCAAGTTCAGTCCGGTCCAACTTATCGCGGTCGATAGCGCGCCAGGCCAGGATGATGTAGGCAAGTACGAAGGGGACTGCCAGGGATACGTAAGCCATGACCCTTAGTGTGTAATGGCTCGAGGAACTGTTCTGCAGGGTCAGCGAGCTTTGCGGGTCAAAGGTAGAGGGATAGAAACTGGTGTAGTTGAGCCCGGCCATCAGCATCAAGGCAAACACCGTTAGCACAGTGCCAACGCCCGCCCACCAGATGGAATGGGATGCAGCGTGCTTCCATCCCAGCCATAGGCCAATAACAACCAGGACAACACCACTCAGGAAGAAGACGGCCACAACCGGCATTTCCAAAAGGTTGTTCAGGTACTTAAACCCTTCGGCGTAAATGGTTCCGCTTAGCGGATTATAGGCAAACCCGGGACCGCTGAGCAAGAGGGCGAGAAATCCAAGGAAACTTGCCAGGAAGGGGATCGCGTTGAAGCGCACCATTCGCGCAGATGCGCTCACGATGGCTTCGTCGCGGATATTGTTCAGAAAGTACAATGCACCCAGGCACCGGGCGAGAAAGAACAGCGCGAAGCCCAGCAGGATGTTCTGAAGGTTGAACAGAGCTTCGAGCCCGCGTAATGAGTGCTGCCAGTGCACGCCATTTCCGGCGTCCAGCATGAAGGACGAACCGGTAAAAAACGTGCCCACCACCGTTCCAATCAGAAAGGTAGCTAGCATACCGTTAATCAGTAAAAAAGTGTCGTAGGTGCGGGTTCCCCAGACATTCCCGGCTTTCCGCCGAAATTCATACGAAACAGCCTGTATGATGAAGCAGAACAGCAGGATGATCCAGATCCAGTAGGCACCGCCGAAACTGGTGGCATAAAACAACGGAAAAGCGGCGAACAGGGCACCGCCGAAAACAACCAGGGTGGTGAAGGTTAGTTCCCATTTGCGTCCAAGGGAGTTGATCAGCAGATTCCGCTCTGTGGCATCGCGTGCAATTGCCCCCAGCAAGGTTTGGCCCCCTTGTACGAACATCAGAAAGACCAGCAGGGCCGCCAGCAAGGATACAATAATCCACCAATAGTGCTGCAGCAGGCTATATGAAAGTATTTCAACCATGGCTTTCTCCTTTCGGACCGTTTTTTATGGCGGTGAGCATTATTTTAATTTCAGCGATCAACAAGGCCGTGAAGAGTAGAGCGAACATACAGAAGGTGATGATCACGGAGTTGGTGTTAAGGTGTGATGTGGCCACAGATACCGGCATCAGATCCTGAACAGCCCAGGGCTGGCGGCCCACTTCTGCCACAATCCAACCCGACCATGAGGCCACAAAGGCCAGCGGAAAACTCAGTATGATCATCCGTAAAAGGAAACGGTATTTCTCCACCTGGCGGAACAACAGCAGAAAGAGCACAAGTGCGCACAGCAAAATGAACCATCCACCCAGCAGCACCATAATATGGAAGGTGTAGTAGGTGAGCGGGACATTCGGAATAATGTCGCGCGGGTTGTTGAAATGGCCGTACCCCATACGTGCATAATGCGTCATTAACACAGCCCGGATGGAATCCAGCGAAGAAGTGTCTCCGCTCTTTCTTACCTCCCGGTACCTGTTCAGGGCGGTCAGGGCAATTTTCCCTGTATCGATGCGGCTTTGCGCCGATGGAATTCCCCGGGCCGGATGGCCATAGATGAGGTCGTTTACCCCGGGAACAAAGGCGTCGGCATCGCGAAAGCTAAGCAGCGAAAGCAAGGACGGAATTTCCCATTTAAAATAGTAATCATCATCAGGCTGTCCCTGACCGGCCCCGGGTTTCAAAATGCCGATAACCGTGAGGCCCGCATGGTCAGTCCCGTGGTACAAACCCTCCATGGCCGCCAGCTTCGCGGGTTGTTTCTGTGCTACCTGGTAGGCGGAGCCGTCCCCCGTAAGGGCTACAAAAAGAGCCGCCACCAAACCAAAGGTGGCCCCGACAATCATGCTGCGGCGCGCAAACAACACATCTCTTCTTTTTATCATAAACCAGGCGCTGACCGCCATCACGAAGAGGCCACCGGTAATATATCCACTGGAAATGGTGTGCAGAAATTTATTGACCGCCACCGGCGAAAACAAAATACTCCAGAAATCCGTCATTTCGCTTCGCCCGGTGTCCGGATTAAATGTCATGCCCACCGGGTACTGCATCCAGGCATTGGCCACCAGTATCCACAAGGCCGACAAACTGGCCCCGAAGGCCACCAGCCAGGCGGAGACCAGATGGAATCGCTTGCTTACTTTATCCCAGCCAAAGAACATTACGGCGATAAATGTCGATTCCAGAAAAAACGCCAGAATACCTTCAATCGCCAGTGGGGCGCCGAAGATGTCGCCGACAAACCAGGAGTAGTTTGACCAGTTGGTGCCGAATTCAAATTCCAGAATAATACCCGTCGATACCCCTATGGCGAAGTTAATTCCAAACAATTTCATCCAGAATTTGGTGATGCGTTTCCATTCCGGATTGCCCGTTTTAACATAAAGGGTTTCCATCATGGCAACAATAAAACTGAGACCAAGGGTCAACGGTACAAAAATCCAGTGGTACATGGCGGTCAGCGCGAACTGTGCGCGCGACCAATCAACCAGCGACAAGTCAATGTTTGTTGGCATATCAGCGTTGTTGTGTTATTTGCTCGAGTACATAATCCCCCTTCTGTTCGTCAGTTTGGAAGCGACTGTTCAGAAAATCCGGAAAGAAAAAGAGTTTCAATATGATAAACATGATAAATAGCTTGATTAGAATGATGGTCCACAGCTTTTTGCCCAGCGTCATGCCCCGGAAGCCCTCGTAATAGAAGAGAAATACACGGCGGAAGATATTGTTCGCGCTATTCATGTCTATTGGCAGTTGGACTTGTAAAACTTTTTCGCGTCTTTATCGCCAAGCTGGATGGCGTGAGAAACATCATCGCACCCAAGGGTTTTAAACCCGGCGTTGATGCGGGCCAACCCACGGTTGTACCAGGCATCGGCCGACAGTGGATTGATGCGGAGCACCTGGGTGTAATCCTGGATGGCTTTCGGGAAATCGTTCAGGTTGTCATAGATGTAGCCGCGGCTAAACCAGGCTCCTTCGTTTTCCGGATCGCATTGAATGGCCCGTGTGTAGTCTTCAAGGGCTTTTTCTTGTTGGTAAACAAACTCGTAGTCGACGCCCCGGTTGAAGTAGGCCAATGCGTGATTGGAATCGCTGCGGATAACCCGCGTGTACCAGTCAATCGCTTCTGCATATTCCTCTTCGTTGTCGGCCAATTTCCCCATTTGATACAGTGCGGCGGTGTGCCTGGGATGATAGGTGAGAAATTTTTCAAGGTCGGCCCGGGCTTCAATGTTCTTACCCATTTTCGCCAGGAGACATCCTCGGCGGTAATAGGCATTGGAATATCCGCTGTCGAGCGAAAGAAGACGGTTCAAATCAGCGAGCGCGGCCCTGGTTTCACCCCGGCTCTCATACACGGAGGCCCGGTTATAAAGGGCGTTCAGGTCGTCCGGCTGCAACTCCAGTACCCTTGAATAGTCCGCTAGCGCTTCTGTTCGTTGATTTAGCTTTTCATAACAAATGCCCCGGTTGAACCAGGCATCCGCTAAGTCCGGCTTAAGCGCAAGCAGCCTGGAGTAGTCTGCGATGGCCCCCTGGAAATCCTGAGCTGCGTATCTGGTGATAGCCGAAGCAAACAGCTCATCTGTACTTTGGGCGTGGATTCTACCCATGCCAATGAGTATAAGGAATAGGAACAGCAAGGGGCGGTGTTTCATAAAGGTATTTATATGCTTATTTACCACAACAAACTTAGTGATAATTTCTGAGATTTGGTTGTTGATGCTAATTTTTGTGAAGCTCCAGGAACGTACAGGGTTAAATCCGGCAAGGCTGGGTCGGCGATAACGTTCAGCGAACGAATCTTCGTATCTTTGACCTATCAATGGAATTTCTACCTTTGTTCAAATCGTCTGTTTATGAAAAAAATTGCTGTTTTCCCGGGCTCGTTTGATCCGATCACGAGGGGTCATGAATCTGTTGTCCGACGTGCGATACCGCTTTTTGATGAAATCATCGTAGCCCTGGGGACGAACTCGGAAAAGAAACACATGTTTTCGCAGGAGGTCCGCATGGCCTGGATACGGCAAACCTTTTCGGATTGCCCCAGCGTAAAAGTGAGCGTCTATGAAGGCTTAACGGTGGATTTTTGCAATCGTTGTGAGGCCTCCTATATTCTTCGAGGCTTGCGAACTTCGGCCGATTTTGAATTTGAAAGTACCATCGCCCATCTGAACCGACAGATGATGCCTCGTTTGGAGACGGTCTTTATGTTGGCGGAGCCGGAATTTGCTGCACTCAATTCATCCATCGTGCGTGAGATTATCAGGTACAAAGGGGATGCGGGCAAGTTTGTGCCGGCGGCTGTGATTGAGGGAATCCGTACTATCATAAAATAAACAATACTCAGCAGCGTTATCCTGCACGGCACCGGAAGTTGGTTCGATGGCTCACGCTGAGCTGATCAAGCACGGTTCCGATACAAGGTCAAAAAATATTTATGCGAACATTTCGGCGATTTATTGTTATTCTCCTGCTGGTTTCTGTGCAAGGGGCCGTGGCGCAAACGGTTTCAATATCGGGCAGGGCCCGGGGCGCCGAAGGGAAGTTGCTGCTGGTGAAAACATCAGCGGATTTTATTTCGCTCCGTGAGCAGGAGTTGGGCCGTACGACCATTGATACAGCAGGCCGCTTTTCGCTTCAGTTTTCGCTCAGGGATACCCTCTATGCCTGGTTTGAAGTTGAGTACTACACCGGTGAAATGTATTTGTGCCCGGGCGCCGTTCACCACGTTGAACTTACAAATCTTCGCTTCAACGATACCACCGATAAGGTAAATGCCAATCTGCAACCCATGGTTATGCAGGTGATCCCGGATAGCAGTGATCGGCTAAATACCGCCCTTCGACGGTTTAATGTGATGAGCAATATCACGATGGTTCGTGGGATGGATGATCTCATGTCACGCGCCTACAAAAAGGCCCTGGATTCTTTGCAGCTAAGGTGCGACACTGCGTTTCCCGGGGCAGGCGCCTTCTTCCGGCATTCGGTCCGCTACCGAATGGCCACGCATTATTTCTGGAATGGACAATCGGATTATGTGGATTTGTTTAACCGCTACCTGTATCAGCAGCCTGTCTTACATCAGAATATTGAGTATATGAGTTTCCTGAATGAATTTTACCGCAATTATTTTGATGCCGTGAACCGTCCTTTCAGTGGCGATAAATTCAGGTACATGATCAATGGTGAGATGGGATATTCGGCCATCCTGGATTCGATGGGTGCCGATACCCTTCTGCAACACGAGGTTCTTCGGGAGCTTGTGCTGCTCATTGCGCTGAACAATACCTACGAATCTGCGGGATGTCGCAGATCTTCCGTGGAAAAGGTGTTGAAGCAGATGGCGAACGCCTCCAAATTTGATCAACACCGGCGCATGGCCTCGAACATTCTCTACGTTCGCAATCGTTTCGCCCCTGGGCAGCCGGCTCCGGAGGTGATGTTTTTAACCACCAGCGATACCTTGCTTGCCTTGGCGGGCTATCGTGGAAAATATGTGTACCTGAATTTCTTTTCTACCTGGAATACCGCAAGCCTGGAGGAAATGGAAATGATTCGCGCGCTGTACCCAAAGTATTCATCGATGGTGGAATTCGTGAGTGTATGCACCGATCGGGAATACATGAAGCTTTATCACTTTGCGCGTGAACAGCATTATCCGTGGCCCTTGCTGCATTTTAATGGCGACTATCAGGCCCTGGAGTCCCTGGGGGTCCTGACCAACCCCTATTTCATCCTGCTGGATCCGAAGGGGAACTACCTGAAAAACCCCGCTGAAAGCCCAAGTCAAAACATTGAACAACGATTCAAATCCTTGATCAGGGAATAAAAAAAAGGCTGCCATCGGCAGCCTTTTTAAACATTCAATAAACTTATTGAACAATGATTTTTTTGATAGCGGCCTGATGATTACTCAGGTTCGTTACTTTAATCAGGTACATGCCTTTGGATAGCTTACTGAGGTCCAGGCTTACTTGTTGATCGCGGCCGGTTTGGCTGAGGATGGTCTGGCCGGTCAGGTTCATCAGTTCTACTTGCACATCAGCAGTTTCCTGAAGATTCACCGTGCAGGAATGGCTGGCGGGGTTGGGGTAAATGGCAAATTCAGGGGCAAGACCATCAGCCGGGCAGGGGATGCCAACGGTTGGATTGTGAATGCCGGTAACGTAAATGTCGTCTGCACGTGAGGTTCCGGTTGCCGAAACAACAGCGCCAACAGTTACGGCACTATCGGTAGTCATAATCCAACGCAGGTAAACACTGGAGACGTTGAAGGTTTCCTGAGGTAGTGCGATATTCGTCAGAACGCCACTGGTGAAATTGTTGCCGACAACGACATTGGCTCCCGCAACCGGAGTCCAGACAGCGCCGTCGAGGCTGTAATCAACGCGGAAGTTTCTGGGTCCAAAGCCGGATGAGCGCTGCTTTGAGGAAAAGCGGATGCTGTCGTAGTTCAGCGTATTGAATTTGCAGACCCAGTACTTCGTGTTAGCTCCAGCGTTCCAGGCTACTGAGCTGACGGCTAAGGTGCTTGCACCCGTGGTGTAAGCATTGGTGTCGGCAAGGTAGTAGTCCGAAGTCCGGCCGAAAATTTCGCTCAGATTGGCGGTAATGCCCCCGTCGGCAATGGAGTCAGCCGTAGGGAAGTTCCAGAATACGATAGTGTCGCGGCTGGGCGGAGGTACGGTGTCAAATTTCACCGGGAATTTGTACGTCATCGTCATCACATTGCCGGTGAGGTCCTGAATTCCGGTAATGTAGATTGTATCGGTCAGGGCATTGGGCAGGGGCGATGAAAGAACCAGATCAACGGTATTGGTGGCTGCATTGAGGGTGGCGGTGCCGGTAACGGCCGGGCCGAAGAAAGTATAATGGGTACTCAATTCAGCACTGGCTTCGTTGAGGGCTTCATTAAAGACTACCTGGATGTTTTCCAGGCTGGAGGGGGTTGCTGATAGAGCGACCGGGGGGGTAACATCCGGAATGTCGAGGATGACCGTCAGGTCGCTGCCGTTGTCGGCTCCGAGCGTTGCCGGATCGGACGCTTTAACGCGGATGCGGTAGGCTGTTCCGGAGGGGGTGTTGGCCGGAATGGTCGCGGTGATCGTTCCGCTGGAGGTCGAACTCAGGGCTCCGATGATAGTTTCGGCGGCAAAGCTGCCGCTGGCATCCGAAAGGTAGGCCGTGAAAACATTGCTGGCATTAAAGGTTCCGGTGGCGGTGTAGGGAACATCGACGCTCGCACCGGTGGAGGCGGTCACGGTAAAGGGTGATCCGCTTATGGCTCCTGTGCTGATGCTGGTGCTGCCCATCGGGACGATCCAGTTTACCATCAGGCTGTCGATGGCGAGTCCATGGTCGGAACCGGCATCATTGATGTCGTGCCAGCGGATCATGATGTAATGGCCAGCAGGAACGCTGAGCCCCGGGATGCTGATGTTAGCGAAGACAACCTGGTTTTCGGGAAGGTTGCCGTTGAGAGCAGAAGCTGTTGCCAGGGCAATGGGGCTTGAGAAATGCAGCGCCGTTACCGGTGTCCAGCCGGTGTTGCTGGCAGGTGTAAGATCTGTAATCGCGGTGGGGCTCACCTGATAGAAGAACTTCAGGGAATCGAAGGTGGTTTTTCCGCCGTTACGCCATTGTTCACCGACGTAGGTAATTGTCATGTTGGTGATTTCGCTCAGGGAGTTGTTTTGGAGCAGCAATCCGTAGGCGAGGGAAATCGGGGAGCCCGATCCAAGTGACCCCAGGGCTCTTTCCGTCAGCCCCGTGGAGCCATAGCTATACAGCGCGCCGGCGGTGCTGGTGCCGTTGTCGGCCCGATAGGTTGCAAGGTTCCCTGCGCCGTTGGCGGCGTACCAGTTGCCCAGCGTGGCATTATTAGTCCAGGCATTGGTCGTGCCGGAGTTGGCAAGACTGTTGAAATCCTGGCTGTAACTGCCCGATGTTGTCATTGATACCTGCGCATTGGCGATTATGCTAATGAACAGCATCGTCATCATAAAAGTGAATAATTTTCTCATATTTTATTAAGATTAGTTTCTGCAAAACACAAAGATCGTAAATATTTTGTCGATTTACTGTTAATTGGGCGTTTTGATATACATCAATGTTGGGGATGTCTTGGTTCAAAAAACAAAGGCTGCCCAACGAGGCAGCCTTTGCAATTGCTTGCTGCGAAGCTTTATTTTTTGTCGTCTTTGACTTCTTCAAAGTCTACGTCGGTCACCGTATCGCTGCCGTTGTTGGCAGCGTCGTTCGGTGTTTGAGGGCCTTCCTGTGGTCCCTGCTGCTGCGTGGCTTTGTACATTTCCTCGCTGGCCGCCTGCCATGCGGTATTCATGGCCGCCAGGGCGCTGTCGATGGCTGCAGCGTCTTTGGAGGCGTGGGCTTCTTTCAGGGTTTTCAGGGCGCTTTCAATGCTGTCCTTCTTCTCCTGTGGAATCTTATCCCCGTATTCCTTCAATTGTTTCTCTGTTTGGAAAATCATCGCATCGGCGGAGTTGATTTTGTCAACGGATTCTTTGGCCTGGCGGTCGGCTTCAGCGTTCACTTCGGCTTCCTGCTTCATCCGTTTGATTTCTTCGTCGTTGAGACCGGAAGATGCTTCAATGCGGATCTGCTGACTCTTGCCGGTGGCTTTATCCTTAGCGGTGACGTGGAGAATACCGTTGGCGTCGATGTCAAAGGTCACCTCAACTTGCGGAATACCGCGGGGTGAAGGGGGAATACCGTCGAGGTGGAAGCGACCGATGCTTTTGTTGCCATTGGCCATCGGGCGTTCACCTTGCAGGATATGAATTTCAACGGATGTTTGATTGTCGGCTGCGGTGGAGAATACCTCCGATTTTTTGATGGGGATGGTGGTGTTCGATTCAATCAGTTTAGTCATAACACCGCCCAGGGTTTCGATACCCAGCGATAGGGGGGTGACGTCAAGCAAGAGTACATCTTTTACTTCGCCGGTGAGCACGCCGCCCTGAATAGCTGCGCCAATCGCTACAACTTCATCGGGGTTTACGCCCTTGGAAGGGGTTTTTCCGAAAAAGTCTTCAACTACTTTTTGGATGGCGGGTATACGGGTAGAGCCGCCCACCAGAATCACCTCGTCAATATCGGATGTGGTGTAGCCGGCGTCTTTTAATGCTTTCCGGCACGGCTCAATGGTCGACTGAATGAGATCGTCGCAGAGCTGTTCAAATTTTGAGCGGGTGAGTGTGCGAACAAGGTGTTTCGGGATACCGTTGACAGGCATGATATACGGCAGGTTGATTTCAGCCTGGGATGAGCTGGAAAGTTCGACCTTGGCTTTTTCAGCCGCTTCTTTCAAGCGTTGCAGAGCCATTGGATCCTGACGCAGGTCGAGGCCTTCGTCTTTTTTGAATTCTTCGGCCAGCCAGTCAATGATGCGGTGATCAAAATCATCGCCGCCCAGATGGGTGTCACCATTGGTTGATTTAACCTCGAAGACACCTTCGCCCAGTTCCAGAATGGAAATATCGAAAGTGCCACCACCCAGGTCAAACACCGCGATCTTGATATCTTTGTTGCGCTTGTCAAGTCCGTAGGCCAGTGCCGCAGCCGTAGGTTCGTTGATAATACGGCGAACCGTCAAACCCGCGATCTCGCCGGCTTCCTTAGTGGCCTGACGCTGCGAATCGCTGAAATAGGCTGGCACAGTAATGACCGCCTCGGTAACTTCCGTGCCGAGATGATCTTCCGCTGTCTTCTTCATTTTTTGAAGTACCATGGCCGAGATTTCCTGCGGCGAATATAAACGCTCGTCAATGCGAACACGCGGGGTGTTGTTGTCGCCTTTTTCTACCTGAAACGAGACGCGGCTAATTTCTTTCTGCATGCGGTCGAAGGTTTCACCCATGAATCGCTTGATCGAGAAAATGGTTCTGCGCGGGTTGGTGATAGCCTGACGTTTAGCCGGATCGCCGACTTTCCGCTCGCCGTTTTCGGTGAAGGCTACCTGTGAGGGTGTGGTACGCTTGCCTTCGCTGTTGATAATTACAACCGGTTCGTTGCCTTCCATAACGGCAACACACGAGTTGGTGGTTCCTAAGTCAATGCCAATGATCTTTCCCATTGTTATTGTATATTAATAATGAATATTCGTTTTTTTTCAACCGGCTGCGGGTGGTCAATAGATATGCCAGCCGCTAAATTTCTACACAATAGCGAAATAATGGCAGTAAACGCCGGCAAGCATTGGAAATGTCATGTCACAGATTATGACAAAACGTCAGCGTCAGGTGCAAATTCCTGATAGAATTTTCCTTGCCAGGTATCGCGTTCCAGCAAGCGCTGTTCGATTTTTTGCAGCACCTGATCATTGCGAATCAGCCCCCAGCCGTGGGCGGCGAGGTAACGCGGCGGAACCTCGCCCGAAAGTCGTTCAATCATGATGTCGGGCCGGAAACGTTCCAGAAAGTCAACAATAAATTCTATGTAAGCCTCAAGGGAGTATTTCACGAAATCCCAGGGCATTTTTTCGTTTTCCATTTCCATGGCCGTGCCCTTAAGAATTTGCAACTGGTGAAATTTGACGCTGTTTAGCGGGAGTTTGGAAATGATAGGTGCTTCTGCCAGCATGTCGGCCATGGATTCCCCGGGAAGTCCGAAGATGAAGTGCGCACCGGTATGCAGCCCGGCCCGGGCGGTGCGCTCGATGGCGTCGCGCGCCTGGGCGAAGGTGTGCCCGCGGTTGATGCGCTCCAGCGTACGATCGTAGCACGATTCAACTCCAAACTCTACATTCACCAGCTTGTTTTTGTTGATTTGCTGCAGGTAATCCAGGATTTCATCGCGCATGCAATCCGGCCTGGTCCCGATGGAGATTCCTTCTACCAGCGGGTGCTCAAGCGCCTCGCCGTAAAGCGATTTTAGTAAATCCAGTGAAGCGTAGGTGTTGCTGAAGGCCTGGAAGTAGGCGATGTAGCCGTCGGCGCGACGATACCGGGTGTGATGAAAGTTGATGCCCTCGTTGATTTGCTGGGTGATGGATTTTTCAGGTTGGCAATAGGAGGGGTTGAAGGCGTCGTTGCGGCAAAATGTGCAGCCCCCGGTTCCCAGGGTGCCGTCGCGGTTGGGGCAGCTAAACCCGGCATCAATGCTGATTTTCTGCAAGCGGGTGCCCCGCGTACGCTGAAAAAAACTCACGTAGGCGTTGAATCTTCGGGGATGCCCCCAGGGATAATCGGTGCTGTCGGATGCCGTATTCATGTTCTGCAAAGGTACAGCAAGCCGACGGTATTTGTGACTTGTTCCTATTATTATGCGATAAAATGCCGGTTCACTCGTACATTTTGCCTACCTTTGCAGGCTTTTTTAAAAGAAGGGTACTTTAATATGACGGACATCAGGAATATCGCGATTATCGCACACGTTGACCACGGAAAAACCACGCTGGTTGACCGAATGCTTCAGCAGGTAAAACTTTTCAGGGCGAACCAGGAGGTGAAAGATTTAATCCTCGACAATAATGATCTTGAGCGTGAGCGTGGGATTACCATTCTGGCGAAAAATGTTTCCGTTCGCTACAAAGACGTTAAGATTAATATTATTGATACCCCCGGCCACTCGGATTTTGGCGGCGAGGTTGAACGCGTGCTGAATATGGCCGATGGCGTGATTTTGCTGGTGGATGCCTTTGAAGGTCCCATGCCGCAGACCCGTTTTGTGCTGGAAAAGGCCCTCCAATTGAACCTGAAACCTGTGGTGGTGGTGAACAAAGTGGATAAACCCAACTGCGATCCGGAGGGCACGCAGGAAGCTGTCTTCGACCTGATGTATTCCCTCGGGGCTACGGAGGATCAACTGAACTTCCCAACGGTTTACGGTTCCTCAAAGCAGGGCTGGATGTCGGCCGACTGGCGGCAGCCAACGGAGGATGTGAGCTATCTGCTCGATATTATCCTCGAACACATCCCCGCACCCAAAGTGCAGGAAGGTGTGCTGCAGATGATGATCACCTCACTGGATTATTCTTCCTACGTAGGCCGTATTGCAGTGGGTCGTATCCTGCGGGGCACTATTCAGGCCGGCATGAACGTGTCGCTTATGAAACGCGACGGCCGGATTCTGAAATCGAAAATAAAAGAGCTATACCTCTTCGAAGGACTGGGCAAAGAACGTCTGAAAACCCCGGTCGCCGCCGGCGATATCTGTGCCGTGCTGGGCCTCGACGAATTCGAAATCGGGGATACCGTTTCGGATTCAGAAAACCCGGAAATGATGGACCCCATCACCGTGGACGAACCCACCATGAGTATGCTCTTCACCATTAATAACTCGCCCTTCTTTGGTAAAGAAGGTAAATTTGTTACTTCCCGCCATTTGCGCGACCGGCTTTATCATGAAATCGAGAAAAACCTCGCCCTTCGCGTGGAAGATACCGATTCGCCGGACACCTACATTGTCTACGGCCGTGGCATTCTTCACCTTAGTATCCTGATTGAAACGATGCGTCGCGAAGGTTATGAGTTGCAGGTTGGCCAGCCCAAAATTATCATTAAAGAAATAGAGGGTGTCAAATGCGAACCGGTGGAGGAACTCACTATCAATTGCCCGGTCGATTTTTCCGGTAAAGTGATCGAACTGGTTACTATGCGACGCGGGGATATCCTGAGCATCGAAAGCCGCATGGAGCGTGCCTATTTGGTCTTTTCTATCCCTTCGCGGGGATTGATTGGCTTGCGCAATCTTGTGCTTACCGTTACCGAGGGCGAAGCCATCATGGCGTATCGCCTGAAAGGGTTTGAACCCTACAAAGGAGAAATCGGAACTCGGCGCAACGGTAGCCTCATTGTGATTGAAACCGGCATTGCAATCGCCTACTCCATTGATAAACTGCAAGACCGCGGAACCTTCTTTATCGAGCCTAATGACCCTATTTACGCGGGCATGATCGTCGGCGAACATATTCGCCCCGATGACCTGGAAATCAACCTGACCAAAACCAAGAAACTCTCGAATGTACGCGCCTCAGGTTCGGATGATAAAATGATGATTATTCCGCCGAAAAAGTTTTCCCTGGAAGAATGTATGGAATACCTTGGCGAAGATGAATACCTTGAGGTAACGCCCAAATCACTTCGCCTGCGTAAAATTATCCTCGACGAAACCGAACGTAAGCGGAAACGCAATCAGAAGCAGTCGGAAAACGCTCAGTAAATTTTTTCGGTTAATCCGTAAATCAACGGATTCCCCTCCCGCACGCGGACTTCAAGATCGTCGATGGCGAAGGATTTCCGCTGCTCATTCCAAATATATACATTGAACTTCACGAGCTTTTGGCCCAGATGGACATCGGCTAATTTAAGGCTGTGATGTACACGGAACCAGCCGGGGTGCCCCGGAACCGGATTGGAGGCGTAGTCCGCCAGCCGTGCAGAACTCCAATTAATCTGAAAACCATCCCCCTCAAGTTGACAAACTAACTGAGCGTCACCCAGGGTGTCGCAAGAATGAACATTGACCGCGATATCAATCACATTATTTTCGTGCCGCGTAATGTCCTTCAGAAAGGCCAGAAAGCCCGGTCCGTATTTTTGCAGAACAGTCATCGACCAGGCGTGGTTCGGACTGCAGGAAACGCTGTCGGTTATGAATTTCGATTCGGGCGGGTTCCAGCAGGCATGTGTTGACTCGAAATCCTGACGGCTTTGATAGATCGGGGTTTCAGCTTCCTTCCCCTGCTTGGCAAATAGCCACGCGGAGCCACCGCAAAAGTTCTTTTGCCATTGTACGATGGGGAAGTAGTCGCGAATGAGCGCCGGCCAAACGGGATTGGATTCCGATAAGGCCCCAAAGTAGAGGTAATCGTATCGCTCTTGCGCCATGCGCAGAAAATGGCACACCGACGCGGTGTTGCCAATGCTGTCGAGCCAGCTGAATTGTGTTGACAGGGCGCCCCGCTTAATGTAGTAATCCGAAATGTCGCGATGGGAGTCGATCAGGGAAAGTACCTTGCCCGGGTAACGCACGCGAAGATCCTGATGTTCTTTCAGAATTTGTTCGTAGGGGGAAACGCTGACCAGCGCGAAGTGTTGTCGTTCAAAAATCAGCGTGCCGGTATTGACGCCCAGAATCAACAACACCAGCACGGCATTGGTGCGAAACCGGCAGGCTGGATAGTGACCGAACAGGATAAATATAAGGTAGGGAAAGCTGAAGATCAGTAAGGAAGCTTGAAGTACTGACACACTATATACCGAATAATAATAGCCCACGATGAGGGGAATGAAAAACCAGGCAAAGGAAATCACCAGAAAGCGGAAAGGGTAGGGCGCCTTTTTGCGAAGGATGAAGCCGGCTACGAAAAGCAGGAGGATCAATAAATACACAAGATTGGAAAAGTGAAAAAGGTATTGCAGAAACCGCAGAAGGAAGTCGTTGTGAGGCTTGGTCAGCCAACTTTCAACACCGCCAACGCTCAGTTGAAAAAAGAAAATGGGCAAATGAGGGATGTACAGCGCAAAAATGGCCAGGCCGCTGAGTATATAGAGAACCAGTTTTTTGCCGCGAACAAAAAACAGACCCGTGAGGCCGGTGATGGCGGCGAACATCAGGCTGAAGTGATGATTATAGGCGCACAGGGCTGCGGTAAGGATAAATAAAACGTAATACAGCCAGTAAGGTCGCCCGGGTTGGAAAACCAGGTACGTCCAGCACAGCACCATGGCAAGGCATAGGAATAATCCGCTGGCATACGGGCGGGCGATCTGGCTGTACGTCACGGTGAACTGCATGCTGGCCATGAATGCCGCGGCCATCAGTCCAAGGGTTTCGTTAAACCACGCTTTGCCGATCAGAAAAATGAGCCCTATGGATGCTATACCCATAAAAATAAACGGGAGTTTGATAGCGATCTCGCTCCAGCCGGCCAGCGCAGTCCAGTAGTAAAGGAAAACCTGAACCCCGGCGGGATGTCCGTCAATCTTCACCCCCTTCTCGATCAATTCAGCAAAACTTCCGAAATGAAGGCGGGCCATGGCCGAAAATTCATCGTGCGTGAAGGGAATCCGGTCGAGGAAAACCAATCGCAATACGCTGCCGGTGATCAGAATAAACAGTAAGATCAGGTGATTTTTGTTGCGCATTCCTTAGGTTAAACTTTTCGCTAAAGTAACAAAAATTCCGGCTTCAGCGGCCGACGTGGCTGTGCGGCAATTTCCTGATTTTTCTTAACTTTGCAGAAAATTATTCGCTATGTTTACAGGAATCGTTGAAGTGACCGGCAAGGTTGTGAATATCGAAAAGGATGGCAGCAATATTCATTTTTCGCTGAACTGCCCCTTCGTAAGTGAATTAAAAATTGATCAGAGCATGTGCCACGACGGTGTTTGCCTGACCATCGTTCACGTTGATACGAAACAGAATTTCTATAAAGTTACCGCCATTCAGGAAACCCTGGATAAAACCAATCTCGGAAGCTGGACCATAGGCACCGAGGTGAACCTTGAGCGTAGTATGCACATGGACGGTCGTTTCGACGGTCATATCGTGCAGGGCCACGTTGATCAAACGGCTGTGTGTACCCGTGTTGAGCAGTACGACGGAAGCTGGCAGTATTGGTTTGAATACGATGTTACCCGCCGGAATATCACCGTGGAGAAAGGCTCAATTTCTGTGAATGGCGTTAGCCTGACGGTTGTCGACTCAAAGCCTGGTCTTTTCTCAGTGGCCATCATTCCCTTCACACATCAGGTGACGAACTTCCACAATTTTGTGCCGGGTAGTGTGGTGAACATCGAATTTGATATCTTCGGCAAATACGTTGCGCGTCTGCTCGAAGAATACATGAAACAGCGCTAATGGGCTGCTCAGACCTTCGCGGTATTAAAATTTCTCATCGTATTTTGTCCATAGAAAATCGCCAAGTTCCCAGGCTTTGGCGACAACCTTAAGTCCCCATTGGTTCGTGTAGGTTGTCAGGAAATCGCGGGTTTTTGCTGTTTTCTTTGGATCGTACAACTTCAGGGCTTCAGCCTCCAGGGTCGATTGATGCTTGAATAATTCGTCCTGCAGGGGCAGCCAAACCGCATCACAATCTTTGCGCATATCGGCCCATCGATGAGCCGCCGTAGTGCCCTGATAATTGAAGGCCCACCATGCGCAATCGCGCGTCATCCCGGTGCGGCGCCCGTCCACCTTATACGGAGCCGGCATGTCTTTCACCGAACAATACACGGGAATGTAAACCGAAGTAGCAATGTTGTCCAATGCCAGCCAGGCTACACCACCAATTTCGTCGGGCAACCAGTCGCGGCATTGGATGATGGTGCCGTACATGGTGTACCAGCGCGCGATGGTTCGCTCGCCGTACCAGCCCCATCCGCCATTGATGCGGAGCATCTTGTTCATATCATACGGCATGAAAGGATTGGCAACCGGTGAAATCACGGCTTTTCCGCTGTCGCCCACCACCAGTAAATCCTTGATCATGTTGTACGGGGTTCCCTCATAATAGTCTTTAAAAACAGCGACTACATCGTTCAGACTCACTTTCTTATCGGGCTTTACCGAGAAGGGATAATTTTCGCTTTCGGGATCCAGCTTCAGCGATGGGGCCAGAAGGTCAAAGGCCCGCCATTCGCGGCGGCGTCCGGAGGCTGAGGTGCGGCTCTCGGGCGCGTAGGCGTAACAAAACTCAAAAGGCCCTTGCGCCGGGTTCCACCAACCGTGCTCCCGGGCAAGGTCAAAAATATTTTCCGATGCCATGAAAAAATCCGGCTTGCTGAGGTCGATGCTGCGGATCCGGCTTGCATTGGCGTTTACCGACACTTCGTCGTCGGGAACACGCTGCGCAACCCAAACAGATCCCGTTTCCCCTTTGCCCGGCCCCACTATTTCAAGATGCCATACCTCTTTTTTATCCGCAATGGTCAGGCATTCGCCCTCGTCGTTGTAGCCATAGCGGGCGGTGAGTTCCCCGGCCAGCCGAATGGCATCACGGGCGGTCGTGCAGCGTTCCATCATCAGCGCCACCAACTGCGTGCAGTCGATCAGCCCTTCCGCACTGTGCAGCTCTTCGCGGCCGCCAAAGGTGGATTCGCCGATGGCCAGCTGATGATCGTTGATGCAGGGATAGGCTGTATTAATGTAGCCGTACGTGTGTGGCACCTGCGGAATTTCACCAACCTTCGTATAGATATAAAGCGGCATGGGAAACGAGTCGGTTAGCACTCTTTTGGTGATGATGGCCATGGTGCCGGGCGCATGATCTTTCGCGGGAACAACCGTGACGTTCGATCGGGTCCGGTGACTGTCGTCCGTGTGCGAGGTGATCACGGAGCCGTCTACCGTGGCTGTTTTACCACAGGTGATGGACGTGCAGCCATCCGGGAAACCGTTAACGAAATCAGGTTTGTCCTGTGCCTGCGCACAAAGGCTGGATGCGATTAATATGGATGCGAGTGCGTAACCTGGTTTTTTCATTGCATTAATTTTGACAAATATCCGAAGAAAATACGAATTGGTCGTGAAATTTTCAACCCGGGCCGATAGAACGATTTGGGAGTCGGAGAAACAATAGATATCTTTAGAATCCTTATCGATTCGTTAAAAAAATGTACTTTTGTGCCTCACTTACTAAATTGGATGAAGATGGTACGGATTGACAAGCAGAATCTCAGTATTGAAGACGTTGAAAAAGTCGTTTGGCTGGGCGAAAAAGTAGAAATCGCACCGGAAGTTTTGGAAAACATAGACCGGAATTTTGCCTTCCTCGGCGAATTCTCAAAAAATAAAATTATCTATGGGATTAACACCGGCCTGGGCCCCATGGCGCAATATCGTATCAGTACGGAAGATCAGACGGATCTTCAGCTGAACCTGATCCGTTCCCATGCAGCCGGTTCTGGCCAGCCACTGGCAAACGAATACGTGAAGGCCGCAATGCTGGCTCGTTTAAGCATGCTCTCTAAAGGCTATAGCGGGGTGAACCGCACGGCGCTAACCTGTCTGTGTGATATGATTAATAAGGATGTTTATCCGCTCATATTCGCCCATGGTGGTGTGGGTGCCAGCGGCGACCTTGTGCAACTGGCCCAGATGGCCCTGGTTATGATCGGCGAAGGCGAGGTGCATTTTGAAGGAAAACGTCAGCCAACGAAAGAGGTCTTCACTAAATTGACTATTAAACCTATGGAAATCCGCATGCGGGAAGGACTGAGCGTTATTAACGGAACCTCGGTTATGACCGGCATCGGTATCGTGAATTACCTCCGCGCTAAACGGATGACAGAATGGTCGCTGTGGGCTTCATCGGTGATGAATGAAGTCGTGGAGTCATACGATGATCATTTCTCGAAGGAGTTAAACCAGGTGAAACTTCACCGCGGACAGCAGCAGGTGGCCGCGATCATGCGCGACATTGTAAAGGACAGCCATTTAATTAAAAAGCGTAGCGAGGATTTGTACGAAAAGGAAGTAACGGCCACCCACCTCGAGAAAAAGGTGCAGGAATACTATTCCCTGCGCTGCGTGCCGCAGATCATGGGAATCATCCTGGAAACGCTGCAAAACACCGCATCAACCCTGGTAAATGAACTTAATTCTGTGAATGATAATCCCATTGTGGATCACCTTAACAGAGATGTTTTTCACGGTGGGAATTTCCATGGCGATTACATCAGTTTCGAAATGGACAAGATGAAAATTGCGGTGACCAAACTTTGCATGGTTTCGGAACGTCAGCTGAATTTCCTGATGAATGACAAGATCAATGGCATTTTGCCGCCCTTTGTCAATACCGGTATCCTTGGCCTGAACCTCGGGATGCAGGGAGCACAGTTTACCGCAACTTCTACCACCGCGGAAAATCAGACCTTGTCCTTCCCGATGTATGTACACAGCATCCCGAACAATAACGACAATCAGGATATCGTGTCGATGGGAACCAACAGCGCATGCATGGCGGCAAGAGTGATTGAGAACACCTCCGAGGTCCTGGCCTTGCAGATGATCTCTATCCTGCAGGCCGTGGATCATCTGAAAAGGGCGGATGCACTGTCAAGCTTCTCCGCAAGAGTATACCAGGAGTTGCGAACGGTGGTGCCCTTTTTCCGTGACGACCATCCCAAATACCCTGAAATTGAGGCCATGAAGCAACACCTCAACAGCAAGGGTCCGGGTCTGGATATCGCCCGGGTGTAAGGTGGCTACATCTCCCAACTGGCGCCGTCTTTGGCGTCTTTAATAGTAATGCCGAGTTTTTTCAGTTCGTCGCGAATGCGGTCGGAAGTAGCAAAGTCTTTGTTGGCTTTGACTTGCTGACGCCATTCCAGAATCAGATCCATCAGCCCGGCAATGGCTTCATTACCGGATCCGGCTTCTTCTTCCTGCAATCCCAGGATGTCGGTAACCAGGGATTTTATCAAGTCGCGAAAGCTGGCAAGATCCGTTTCGTTGATTTGTTCGCGTTTTTCCACCAGCAAATTGATCCATTTAACGGCTTCAAAAAGATGGGCAATCAGGATGGGACTGTTGAAATCATCATCCATGGCTGCATACGCAGCGACCGGAAATTCGTCGAGAAATTTCTTTACGCCCGCGCTCGTTGTGGAAGAGGGCGACAACTTGCCAAGATTTTGCACCGCCACCATAAGTCGCTTGTAGCCTTTATCCGCCGCATTCAAGGCCTCGTTCGAGAAATCGAGGGTGCTACGGTAGTGGGCCTGAAGTATGAAAAAACGAATGCACATCGGACTGTAGGCCCGTTCCAGCGCACTGTGGGTGCCCGAAAAGA
>CAZPDS010000014.1:0-20671 GCA_964585485.1 uncultured Bacteroidales bacterium | reverse complement strand
ATTCATTCAGGGTGATGAAGTTATTGAGCGACTTGCCCATCTTCTGGCCATTGATGGTGATCATGTTGTTGTGAAGCCAGTATTTGCAGGGATCTGTGCCGTTGGCAGCCTGCGACTGAGCAATTTCGGATTCATGGTGCGGAAATAAAAGATCCATGCCACCACCGTGAATATCGAAGTGCTCCCCAAGGTATTTGGCGCTCATGGCCGAACATTCCATGTGCCAACCGGGGAACCCATCACTCCAGGGCGAGGGCCAGCGCATTATATGCTCCGGCTGGGCTTTCTTCCACAGCGCAAAGTCCATCGGGTTCCGCTTTTCATCCTGTCCGTCCAGCGCCCGGGTATTGCTCATCAGATCATCGATGACCCGGCCGGATAATTTCCCGTACGGATATTTTTCATGATAACGGGCAATGTCAAAATACACAGAACCATTTATTTCGTAAGCAAAGCCAGCCTTCATGATCTTTTCAATCATGGCAATCTGTTCAATGATGTGCCCCGAGGCCCGCGGTTCGATACTGGGATTAAGTACATTGAGTTGCTGCATATTGTAATGATAACGGTCGGCGTAATACTGCGCAATCTCCATGGGCTCCACTTGCTCCAGCCGGGCCTTTTTCGCGATCTTGTCTTCACCCTCGTCAGCATCATTTTCAAGATGACCCACGTCGGTAATGTTACGAACATAGCGGACTTTGTACCCGATGTGCTGAAGATAGCGGAAGATCAGGTCAAACGTGATCCCCGGGCGTGCATGGCCCAGATGGCCGTCACCGTAAACTGTCGGGCCGCAAACATACATGCCGACGAAAGGCGGGTTAAGGGGTTCGAAAAGTTCTTTGCGGCGGCTAAGCGTATTATATACCTGAAGCGTATGTTCCATAGCTGAATTTTTATGCAAAATAAGCGAATTTTCGCCAGATAGTAATGATGAAATGGGTCGGGGCGGGAAGACCGGCCCTCCCCGGATGCGCCGGACGTAGGTTCTGTGCGCGGGTGTGTGCTGGCACAGGCCGGCGAGACGATGGCTCCGTCGGAGAACACTAGAAGTCAGATAATCAGCCATGAAGCCGTGCATTGTATCAAATGTTTTTTTTGTACCTTTGTGCCCCTGAATGGGACGAATCCATCCAAATCGATAATTCAATTCTAACTTAACATAAATCACTTTATGAAGATTTTAGTTTGTATGAGCAATGTGCCGGATACCACTACAAAAATCCGGTTCAGCGGGGATAACAAGTCCGTGGATGCCAACGGCGTTCAGTGGATCATCAACCCCTGGGACGAATTGGCTCTTACCCGCGCTTTGGAGCTGAAAGATGCCAGTGCCGGTAAAATCGACAATGTCAGCGTAGCCTTGGTAGGCAATGCTTCTACAGAACCCACCATCCGTAAAGCACTGGCTATCGGTGCTGACAATGGTATTCGCATCAACAGCGAGGCGAAGGATGCCTACACCGTGGCCTTTCAGCTTTCAGAAGCGGTGAAAGGGATGGGGTTTGATATTATTCTTTGTGGAATCGAATCGAGCGATTACAATGGTTCGGCCGTGGGAAGTATGCTGGCAGAATTTCTGGGAATAACCTCCGTTTCCTCTGTTTCCGGGCTTACGATCGAAAACGACGAAATTAGCCTCACCCGCGAAATTGACGGTGGCGCCGAGGTGCTGAGCGTGAAAGCCCCCCTGGTTGCCATTGCTCAGAAAGGTATCGCGATTGAACCGCGCATCCCGGTGATGCGGG
This sequence comes from uncultured Bacteroidales bacterium, assembly GCA_964585485.1. GTDB lineage: Bacteria > Bacteroidota > Bacteroidia > Bacteroidales > CAIWKO01 > CALGYY01. Next base: position 18,920 of record CAZPDS010000014.1, on the reverse strand, counting down.
GTATCATGATGGCCCGCACCAAACCCCTGACTCAGTTGGAAGGTGCCGCCTGCGATGCCCTGACGGATGTGACCTCCTTTGAGCTACCCGCCCCCAAAGCGGCCTGCAAAATGGTGGATCCCGAAAATGTGAAAGAGCTGGTTAGCCTGCTGCACAACGAAGCCAAAGTTTTTTAATGTTTAAACCTTAAAACGAACACTACATGTCAGTACTCATATATACCGAAAATTGGGGTGGAAAATTCAAGAAACTTAGTTTTGAACTGGTTTCGTATGCCTCCGCCCTCGCTGAACGTCTGAATACTAAGGTCGTGGCCCTTACCATTGGCGAAGTAGCCGAAGAGGAATTGCGAAAATTGGCGCAGTATGGTGCTTCAAAAATTCTCACCGTTTCCGACAAACGGCTGAATCACCTGGTCAATAGCGTTTTTGCCGAAATTATCGCCTCCGCCGCTAAGGCTGAAGAGGCCCGCGTGGTGCTCTTTGCCCACAACAATGCCGGGAAAGCCCTGGCTCCGGCCGTCAGCGTGAAACTGAAAGCCGGTTTGGTCTCCGCGGTGACCGCCATTCCTTCCTCAACCGAACCCTTGGTGGTCCGCAAGAAAGTGTTTACCGGCAAAGCTTTCGCGGATGTTACCGTGAAAACCGCTGCCTGCGTGCTGACCTTGTCGCAGAACTCCTTCGGCCTTACCGATAAGCCTGTTAGTCCCACCATGGAAGCGTTTGAAGCAACGATTAACGACGCTGCTATGACCACTTCCGTGAAGGAAGTGAAAATGGTCACAGGCAAACTGCTGCTGACGGATGCCGAGATTGTGGTTTCGGGTGGTCGCGGCATGAAAGGCCCCGAAAATTGGGCCCCCATCGAGGAACTGGCCGGCGTATTGGGTGCGGCAACCGCCTGTTCCCGTCCCGTGGCCGATGAAGGCTGGCGGCCTCACGGAGAACACGTCGGACAAACCGGTAAAATCATTGCCCCCAACCTCTATATCGCCCTGGGCATCTCCGGCGCCATTCAGCACCTGGGCGGGGTGAGTTCGTCCAAATGCATTGTGGCCGTCAACAAGGATCCGGATGCGCCGATCTTCCAGGCTGCTGATTACGGTATCCTCGGTGATGTGCAGAAAGTACTGCCCGAAATGATTGCGGCGGTCAAAGAATTAAAAGCAATTGGATAGATCTATAACTGACTTTCTAAACCGGCTTCGGCCGGTTTTTTTTTGGCCTTATGAACCGTTTGGATCTTCCGGGGCTTGTTAAATTTGGCTGGAAACCTGATTTCGCCGTCGTGAGTAACCAGTTCATCGGCAATTTCGTACAAGATATCGGCGTTTTTTTTTTGTTAATTATGGGTCGGCGGGACATCCTTAATACAGTAAATTACGTCTATCTTTATGATCTTTAATCATCTAAATCGACTAAATTCTTATTTTGAACTAGTCTAAAAAATTTGGAAAGAATACGAAGAAGATGTAACTTTGTATCCTGAAACACAACAACTTGTTAAACGTATGTTAAGAAAGAGTATACTAATTTCGTTTTTTGCGCTTTTCATGATGTCGGATCTTTTCGGATCGCATTACATGGGTGGAGAGATTACATGGCAGTGCTTGCCTAACGGGCGATTCCGTTTTATCATGAAACTGTATCGTGAGTGCGACGGGATCACATACAACACCACCGAAACCATGAACGTGGCCAATTGCCCAACGCTGACGTCCATTTCGATGTCGTTGAAGCCCGGTGCTAATCCCCGCGATGGTGATGATGGCGTGCTGGATGGAAAGACCGATATTTCCCCGAACTGTTACAGCACATCACTGGAACTGTCCTGCCCCACGGTTCCTGCACCTAACATGGGCGCGGTGGAAGAATGGTATTATACGTCGGATCTTAGCTACCCGACGGGGGTTCAGTTGAATGGTGTGCCCCCGGCCAGTGGCTGGATTTTTTCGCACACCGGCTGCTGCCGAAATCCATCCACAAACGTGACGAATGCAACTTCGGATGACTGGTTTCTGCGGGCGGTAATGTTTCCGTACCAGGGCACCAATATGTTCCCTTGTTATGATAACTCGCCGGTCTTTGCCGAAATTCCCTCCACGGTTATCTGTACCGGTTATCCTTTTACCTATAACCACAACGCCACCGATAAGGAATTGGATTGCCTGATGTATGAATGGGCGCCCGCCCTCGATGGAAGCATTTCTACTCCGGTAACCTATGCCAGCGGCTATTCCTTTACCAATCCACTTCCAAGCACCACGCAGAACGCCAATAATGTTCCAGCTACCGTGGATCCTTACACCGGTGAAATATCCTATACATCCTTTACTTCCGGCGCCTTTGTTACCGTTACTAAGGTGACGGCCTACCGTAACTCAATTAAAATCGCGGAAATCTACCGCGAAATGCAGATCGTTTTATTGGCCTGCGCAACACCCAATACCAAACCGGATGTGTCGCCGCCCTTCCTTAACCCTTTAACGGGTGTTTATGAACTTTATGTTGATACCGTATACGCCGGAGATGTAATCGATTTTGATATCACGGCGCTCGATATGGATGTTCTTCCTACGGGCATGCCGAATACAATCTATCTGGAGTCGTCCTCGCTTAATTATGGAACCGGATATTCCAGCACCACCACCGGTTGCGTCAATCCCCCCTGCGCCACACTCACACCGGCGCCCCCAATGAATGCAATGGTAGCCCTGGCTACGCACTTCCACTGGCAGACCAGTTGCGATCACCTGAGCTTTACCGGTGGTTGTGGCAATACCCCCGGGAATGTGCATACGTTTTATTTCAAGATCTATGACAACGGATGTCCGGCCAATGCGATCAACGGGGTTACCGTTACCATCGTCCTGCTACCACCACCTATTATTGATCCACCAAAGATTCACTGCACCGAAGTCTTACCCGGCGGCGATGTTACGCTGACATGGACTATACCTCCGGATCCTCGCGCTACCTTTAACTCCTATCATATCTATTCGGCCGATAACCCGGCCGGGCCGTTTATCAAAATTGACAGCATCTTCACCTACGGCCAAACCTCATACACGCACGTAGGGGCGAACGCCCTGAACGGCCCCCGCTACTATTACGCCACTTCCCGCAGTAGTTGTTACGGTGCGTTCTATTCGCCCCCCTGCGATACGGTGGCCTCTATGCACCTTGAGGTGACCCCGGTAGGCGGAGGGCAGATTGCTCAACTGGATTGGAATCCGGTGTCAAACCCCTTGTTGCCATCATCATCAAATCACTACCAGATCTACCGTGAGTACCCCATTGGTACATGGACGCTGCTGGATTCCACCACGGATCTCACCTATCTTGATACCGTCACCGTTTGTAACGATAGTCTTAATTATCGTATTGAAATCGGTGATATGATCGGTTGTACCTCCGTTTCCTCCCCGGATGGCGCCACCCTGGCCGATGGCTTCCCGCCGATCACGCCGGTAATGGATACCGTCAGCGTTAGCCGCCTCACCGGCGAAGCCGAGATGAGCTGGCAGCCATCCCCTTCACAGGATACCCGGAAGTACTATATCTACCGTCGTACCGGAGCCGGACCCTGGTTCATTGTGGACTCTGTGTTCGGCATCAATAATACCTATTACACGTACCTTGCCTCCAATCCTCAGGTCGGCTCCGAATCGTATTGCGTGGCGGCCGTGGATAGTTGTAATCAACCCAGCCCGATGGGAACGGAACACAAAACCATTTTTCTCAAGCCCATCACATTGGATGCCTGTGCCGATAAAATTATGCTAAGCTGGTCAAGGTACATCAATATGGGACCGGCCGTAGCGGGCTATCGCGTTTATATGAGCGAAGACGGAGCCCCCTTTACGCTGCTTTCTACACTGGGTCCGGCCGATACTACTTATACACAGTGGAGCTTCACGGTCAATGCCAATTATTGCTACTATATTCAAGCCTTCAACACCGATGGAGAAACCTCATCCTCCAATGAACAGTGCGTCGTGGCCATCAAGCCTAACCAACCCCGTTTTGTTTACATGAGGTATGCAACGGTTGTCGATAACCAATATGTGAAGCTGGCGTTCTTCGTGGACACTACAGCCTATATTACACGCTATGAACTCCAGCGCTCTGATGATGGCATTGCTTACTATTCCCTGGCTTCATTGCCGGCGACGAATACAGGCTCTACTATTATTTATGATGACCATACCGCTTTTGTTAGCGCACAGTCGTATTACTACCGGGTTATTGTGGTGGATAGCTGCAATATGGAAGTGCTTACTTCCAACGTCGCACGAACCATCTTCCTGGAAGGTAATACCGAAACATTCCTGCAAAACTATGTGCAATGGAATCCCTATGAAGACCGCAATGTGATCGAGTATTCCCTGAATCGTCAGGTGGAGAATTATGATGAGATGCACATCCTTGGGCTGATCGCTCCGGGCTCCGTTAATTACATCGATGATGTTTCAGCCTATACGGAAGAGGGCGGTCGTTTCTATTACCGGGTGGATGCCCCAATGTACGATCTCTTCCTTTCACAGTACCCCTTCGCGGATACCTCCCGCTCCAACATGATCCTCCTGCTGCAGGAGCCGCGTGTCTATATTCCGACCGCCTTCACTCCATTGGGCTTCAACCCGGTCTTTGCACCCGTGGGTGTCTTCACCGATACAGAGGAGTATTACATGGGTATCTATGACCGCTGGGGCGAGAAACTATTCGAATCCTTCGATGTAAATCAGGGTTGGGATGGCTCTTACAATGGTAAAGTATGCCATTTAGGTTCCTACGTTTACTTCATCCGCTTTAAGCTACCCTCGGGTAAGTACTACGAAAAATTAGGATCCGTCATATTAGTACGGTAATCGTTTCGGGGCTGTTCCAAAAGAACAGCCCCTTTTTTTGATATACGTCAATTAATCCCTTAATTATTGCTACTTTTGTACGCAATATTCAATTATTATTGCCATGGAATCCGTTCATGAAAAGTTCATTGCCGAAGGTTTGACCTACGATGATGTGTTACTCGTTCCCGCCTATTCTGAAGTACTTCCCCGCGAAGTCGACGTTTCCACCCAGTTTACCCGCAATATCCGTCTGAATATTCCGATTGTTTCGGCGGCTATGGATACGGTTACCGATGCCCAAATGGCGATCGCAATCGCCCAGGAAGGTGGCATTGGGGTACTGCACAAAAACATGAGCATCGAGGACCAGGCAATTGAGGTGAAAAAGGTGAAACGCGCCGAGAACGGCATGATCATCGATCCCATCACCGTCCGCCGGGAGGCTGTGGTGGCGGATGCCCTGGCCCTTATGCGCGAAAACAAAATCGGGGGAATTCCGGTGGTAGACGATAATAATTTCCTGGTAGGTATTGTGACGAACCGCGATCTTCGCTTCGAACGTAACCTGAAGCGCCCGATCAGGGAGGTCATGACCAGTGAAAATCTTATCACCACTACTGAGTTTACTGATTTTGAAAAGGCCGCGGATATTCTCCAGGAGTTTAAAATCGAAAAACTGCCGGTGGTCGATAAAAGCAACCGACTGATCGGCCTGATTACCTACAAAGACATCATCAAAATTAAAGCCCGTCCCAACGCCTGTAAGGATAAGATGGGTCGCCTTCGTGTAGCGGCCGGTGTAGGTGTTACCCGCGATATGCTGGATCGGGTGGCCGCCCTGGTTAAGGCCGGTGTGGATGCCATTGTGATTGATACGGCGCACGGACATTCCAAAGGTGTGCTGGAAGCGGCGCGCCTGTTTAAAGCAAACTATCCCGACATTGACCTGGTGGTGGGCAATATTGCTACGCCGGAAGCGGCGCTGGATTTGGTGAAAGCAGGGGCCGATGCGGTAAAAGTAGGAATCGGTCCGGGCTCTATCTGCACCACCCGCGTGATTGCCGGAGTCGGCGTTCCGCAATTGTATGCGGTGTATTCAGTGGCCCGGGCACTGGAAGGCAGCGGTGTACCCATCATCGCGGATGGAGGTATCCGGTTTACCGGCGATATCGTAAAGGCACTGGCCGGTGGCGCTCATTCCATTATGATCGGTTCGCTCTTTGCCGGTGTGGATGAATCGCCCGGCGAAACCATTATTTTTGAAGGAAGAAAATTTAAAACCTACCGGGGAATGGGCTCCCTGGAGGCCATGCAGAAGGGCTCCAAAGACCGGTATTTTCAGGATGCCGAAGATGATATCAAAAAACTCGTTCCCGAAGGAATTGTGGGCCGTGTGCCCTACAAAGGAACCCTCTCGGAAGTGATTCACCAATTGGTGGGCGGCCTTCGGGCCGGCATGGGCTACTGCGGCGCCCGCACCACCCGCGATCTCTGGAATGCACGCTTCATTAAAATTACACCGGCCGGTATGAACGAAAGCCATCCCCACGATGTGATCATTACCCGTGAAGCCCCTAACTACAGCCGTTAATCGAAAATTTGAAATACCCATTTGCAGGGGCGGGATATAAATCGTATTTTTGCCTTCCGTGAATAATTTAAAATTGTTAGATATGAAAAAAGTAGTGTGTATCGCTTTTCTTCTCCTCTGGATCTCATCCACCACGACGCTGATGGCGCAGGCCCCCAATTCTGTGCTAATGACCGTCGGCGGTGAACAAGTCACTACCTCTGAGTTTCTGAGTGTGTACGCGAAAAATAACACCCGCAATGACGCGATGGATCGCGCATCACTGGAGGAGTACCTCGATCTGTATATCAATTTTAAGTTGAAAGTAAAAGAGGCGGAGGAACTTGGTCTGGATACCGCCGCCACCTTTAAAAATGAACTCGCAGGTTACCGTAAACAACTGACGCAGCCATACCTTACCGATAAAGTCATGGAAGAAGAGCTGTTGCGCGAAGCCTGGGAACGTTCAAAGTACGATCTGCGCGCAAGTCACATCCTTGTCAAGGTGAATAAAAATGCACCTCCGGCCGACACCCTGGTGGCGTATACGAAAATCATGAACCTTCGGAAGCGTATTCTGAAAGGTGAAGATTTTTCAAAAATAGCGGCCGAAGCCAGCGAAGACGATGGCGCCCGCGATCGCACCGACCCCGCTACCGGAAGGCCGGTGAAAGGTAACAATGGCGACCTTGGCTATTTTACTGCCCTGGATATGATCTATCCCTTCGAAACAGCCGTTTATGGCTTGAATGTCGGTGAAGTCTCACATCCCGTACGCACCGATAACGGTTACCACCTGATCAAACTAACGGCAAAAAGTCCCGCCCTGGGAAAACTGACCGTGGCGCATATTTTTATCAATGTGGCCAAAGATATTTCAGACGAAAATGCCCTTAAACTGAAAGCAAAAATCGATGAGGCTTATGCCAAACTCCTGGCCGGTGAGAAATGGGAAGATGTCGTGACACAGTATTCAGACGACAAAGGTTCCGCGGCAAAGGGGGGCCAACTGCCCAGTTTTGGCGTTAATCAAATCGTGCCCGAATTCATCGAAGCCATTGCAAAAATTAGTGATATCGGAGGCTATTCGCAACCCGTCAAAACCATGTTTGGCTGGCATATCATTAAGTTAATTGATAAGAAAGCCACCCGCACCTTTGACGAGGATAAAGCCGCGCTTAAAAACAGGCTGATCCGCGATAAGCGAATGGCAAAATGCAAGGAATCGGTTATCAACCGCGTTAAAGGTGAGAATTCTTTTTCGGAGAATAAAGCAGCACTGGCTGACTTTTACACCGTGGTCGACACCAGCATCTTTAGCGGAAAATGGACGGCCGAACGTGCCGTAAGCCTGTCTAAAACAATGTTCACCCTCGGCAATAAAGCCTATACCCAGCGCGATTTTGCTGAATGGCTGGCACAGCATCAGGCACGGAAAGCGGGTGATAACCCGGCGGTTTATGTTAATGAAAAATATCAGGCCTATGTGGATGAGATCGCTCTGGCCCTGGAGGATTCCCGCCTCGAAAGTAAGTACCCGGAATTCAAAACCCTGATGAAAGAGTACCGTGATGGTATTCTTCTGTTCGAGCTCACCGACCAGAAAGTGTGGTCCAGAGCCATTAAGGATACGAGCGGCCTTAGCGCCTTTCACGAACGAAACAAGAATAAATATATGTGGGATGAACGACTGGATGCATCCATTTACACATGCACCAACGCTTCTGTTGCGAAAATGGCCCGCAAACTCGCCAAAGCCCAGGATAAAAAGAAACTTACTGATGTCGACATCCTGAAAAAAATCAACACCGATTCCATTCCGGCCCTCAGAATACAGTCGAAGTATTTCCTTCATAAAGAAAATTCGCTGATCGATAACGTGCCCTGGAGCAAAGCGATCACCCCCGATCAGGTGATCGATAGCTCGGTTGTTTTCGTCGTCGTGCGCGGTCTCGTACAGCCCACTCCCAAATCACTGCGGGAAGCCAAGGGAATGATCACCGCCGATTATCAGAATGAACTGGAAAAGGAATGGATTGAACAACTCCGGAAAAAGTATCCGGTGAATGTCAACCGGGACGTCTTCGAATCGCTTATCACAACCAAATGAGGAACCTCAGTTTCCTGATACTCGCTTTTGTCCTGCTGCTGGCATCCTGCGGTCCGGGAAGCGACGTTCGCGAAAACGCCGTGGCCCGTGTTCACGACGATTACCTGATGCGCGCCGACGTGGAAGGGATCGTTCCCGAGGGCGTCAGTGCTTCGGATAGTGCGCTGATGATCCGCGATTATATCAACAACTGGATACAAAATAAACTCCTGGTGAACCAGGCCGAGGAAAACCTTAACAGCGATCAGAAAGACTTTACGCGCAAATTAGAAGAGTACCGGAATTCGCTGATTATATACACCTATGAGCAGGAACTCATCCGTCAGAAAGTGGATACCGTAGTCAGCGCTTCGGAAATTGTTCAGTACTACAATGCCCACAAAGAAGACTTCGAACTTCGCGATAACATTGTAAAAGTGCTGTACGTGAAGCTGCAGAAAGGCCAGCACGCGGCTCGCTTCCGACCCCTTATAAAATCCGGAAAAGAAGCTGATCTGGTGAAGCTTCAGGAACTCAGCGATAAGTTTGCCATCAATTCCTACCTTGATGAGGATAATTGGCTTTTGTTTAATGATATGCTGAAAGAGATCCCCATTAAAACGTACAATCAGGAGGAGTATCTTAAAAACAACCGTTTCATTGAGCTCGAAGACTCGCTGTACACGTATTTGCTGAACATTAAGGGGTTTATGATCAAAGAAAGTGTCTCACCCCTGAGCTTTGAAACAGAAAACATCCGCAGCATTATTATCAGCAAACGGAAGCTGGCCCTGATTGAGGAAATGCAAAAAAACCTTTACAATGATGCACTGAAGCAAGGTGATTTTGAAATATTTCTTAAGTAGTCAGCCGATACTTTTTTTCAAAAAATGTAGTTTGTATGCAGATTATAATGTTCTAAAATTTTACCTATGATATATTTGAAAAGATCTTTGACCTTCGTACTTCTTTTCTTACTTACGGCTACCGTGGTATCGGCACAGGATGGTAAGCCAACGGCCACTACGGTCGTGGTTGATCAGATCGTGGCGGTGGTAGGCGGAAACGAAATATTGTTATCCGATATCGAAAATGAATACATCCAGGCTATGCTGCAAGGCAACAGCCAGGGCGGTGCAGCCCTCCGTTGCCGGGTTATTGAGGAAGCCTTGTTTCAGAAACTGCTGCTCGTGCAGGCGGAGATCGATAGCGTGGTGGTCACCGACAAGCAGGTGGAGAACGAGCTGGAACGCCGCATGCGTTATTTCATTAGTCAGGTCGGAAGTAAGGAAAAACTGGAGGCCTATTTTGGCAAGAGCATCGTAGAGATTAAAGAAGATTTACGTGATCGGATTGAAGATCATTTACGGATACAGGACGTCCAGTCGCGCATTACGGCGAACGTTAAGGTGACTCCGGCCGAGATCGCAGATTTTTACAATGGAATACCGGCCGACAGCCTGCCCCTGGTTTCATCGGAATATGAAATCATGCAGATCGTGAAGAAGCCGCCGATAAGCGATGCAGAAGTGGCCTTGGTGAAAGAGAAACTCAATAGCATTCGGGACCGTGTACTCAAGGGCGAAGATTTTTCCACCCTGGCCAACCTCTACTCCAATGACCCCGGCTCGATGAGCAAAGGCGGGAACCTCGGCCTGATCGGTAGGGGAGAGACCTATCCCGAATTTGAAGCGGCGGCGTTCAGCCTGAAACCCGGCGAAATCTCGCCGGTCATTAAAACAGAAAAGGGCTACCACATTATTCAGATGATCGAACGTAAAGGCGAGTTTGTGAACGTCAAGCATATTCTGATCATTCCTCAGCCAGGTGTAGCGGAACTGGGAAAGGCCCAGGAGGAGATTGAACGCATTGTGGCGTTGATCCGTTCCGATTCGCTTACCTTTGAACAAGCCGCACAGCGCTTCTCCGATGATCCAACAAAAAACAACGGCGGACTGCTGACCAACCCCTATTCCGGCAATTCCTTTTTTGATGCACAGGAAGTCGATCCGGCCATTTTCTTCATCGTTGACAAACTGAAGGTCGGTGAGATCTCCGCTCCGGTGATCTATACCGATGAGGAAGATATGCGCCAGGGTTTCCGCGTGCTCATGCTGAAATCGTTTTCTCAACCACATCAGGCAAGCCTGAAAGACGATTACCCACGGATCCAGAACATGGTCCTGATGTACAAGCAGAACGAAGAAATCAATAAGTGGATCCGAAAAAAATCGGAAGCCACTTATATCAAAATCAATCCTGATTACATCTCGTGTGATTTCCAGTACGACTGGAGTACCGCGATTCAGGAGCAATAAAAAATATACAAGACGTCATTATGCAAGCATACTCATCGGATGTTGAAGCACTGGATGCGTTGGGCGAAAAATACCGTACGCTGCGATCCGAAATTGCCAAGGTCATCATCGGTCAGGATTTAGTAGTCCGAAACGTAATCATTTCCATTTTTAGTCGCGGCCATGGTCTGCTTATCGGCGTGCCGGGCTTGGCCAAAACCCTCCTGATTAATACGGTTGCCCGTTCGCTGGGCCTTTCCTACAGCCGTATTCAATTTACACCCGATCTCATGCCATCGGATATTATCGGTACCGAAATTCTCGACGAGAACCGCCGCTTCCGTTTTATCAAAGGACCTGTTTTTGCGAATATTATTCTGGCGGATGAAATCAACCGTACCCCTCCCAAAACCCAGGCTGCACTCCTGGAAGCTATGCAGGAAAAAGCGGTAACGGTGGCCGGCAACCGCTACGCACTCGAAGAACCCTTCTTCGTTTTAGCAACCCAAAATCCCATCGAGCAGGAGGGAACCTATCCTTTGCCTGAAGCCCAACTTGACCGCTTCATGTTTAACATCTGGCTTGACTACCCAAGCCTTCAGGAGGAAATGGACGTGGTGAAAACCACTACCACCGATTATGAACCGAAGGTGGAGGTCGTGCTTTCAGCCTCGGAGATACTGTATTTTCAGGACCTGATCCGGCGTATTCCCGTGCCGGATAATGTCTATCAGTACGCCGTTCAATTAGCCGCTTCCACGCGTCCGGCTACAGCAAATGCCCACACCTGGGCCAACGACTACATTACCTGGGGCGCCGGCCCGCGTGCTTCCCAGTACCTTATTATGGGGGCCAAATGCCACGCGGCCATCAATGGGAAGTATTCCCCGGATATCGAGGATGTGAAAGAAATCGCCACCTCCGTGTTGCGTCACCGCCTGGTTCGCAATTATAAAGCCGAAGCTGAAGGTATTCAGGTGGACGAAATCATCAAAGCCCTGATGAAATAAGCTCCTCTAAAACGAGGGCGCTTTGCTGCTTCGATAACGTTCGCTCTTGGCGCGTACAACCTTGTTTTTTGGATATTTCACCGTGTACTGGAGGTTGATGCTTTGCGATTTGTCGGGCTCAATCGTATAATTCCATTTGCATATTCCCGACAGAAGATTATAATCCGCTTTGGACGTTTCCTCTACCGTAACTTCAATTTCCTCGTTCCCCGATACCGGTACCTGATCCTGAATTTCAATATTGATCGGCGCTTTGCGGTTATTCTTTACCACGATCTGATAGCGGTAGGTTTCTTTGCGCTTACTCCCGATCAATTGATTGTCGGTATATTCCTTCATCTTTGTGCGTGTCACCATGACCTTGGGATCGCGTCCAAAGGAAAGATCCAGGGTGTCGGCTACCTTGCGGGTGTAGATGTAGGAACGGCCAACATAGGATCCGGCGAAATACACATTGGCCACGCCTTCCACCAGATTCAGGTCTTCCCAGCCCGTAATGCGCGCCAGCAGGAAGGCATCGCGGTCTTCTTTCGGAATGGCAGTGTGCTTGTAAACAGCAGGCAGGTTGTAGCGCGTTACATCCACAATGTAAGGTTTGGAATCGCTGGGGATGCTGTATTTCGCGGTGATGGGAAACTCAACGCTCAACTGCGATACTTCAATGGTGGTGTAAGCTACGCCGCCACGGTCGGAACGGGTCTGCTCAAAGTTTTGCTGCCGTAACTGAAAGTTTTCGTTGAGATTGTTTTGAAATTGCACCTGCTGAGGCTTGTCGGCATTTTCCCCACTAACGAAATAGTCGGCCTCATATTCGTAGTTAATCCGCCAGGGGTTTAACCTGGGCTGGGTCACGGATTTTGTAGGATTCCCCGTCGAAAGAACCATACTCACATTTTTCCAATCAATGTCGGTATTGTTATAAACGTGGGCCCGGTAAATCAGGTCTACCGGCTGGCCGATTTCTTCGGATTTAAGCTCGTAATAGGGCGCCCAGCCTGCATCCGGGAGGTAATAACTTAGCTCCAGCACTGTATTGATGGCCGCTTCCGCGGATACCAGGACGCTGATCTCCGCCCGGGCAATATTGGCATGCGCATTCAATTCGCTGAGTTCGTTGTTTAGCCGGATCATTTGTTCGTTGTGATCCTGCCGGGCCTGTTCTATGGCCGATACCCGCTTGTTGATCTCAAAGATACGGCTGGCGTAAAAATCGGCCGCTTTCTGCAACTCTAGAATATTTACCCCGTTGGCGTCTCCTCCGATGGACTGGTTCTTGAGCAAAAGTGCTTTTTCTGTGGACAACGCATCTTGCTCGTCAAGCAAAAGCTGCACTTTACGTGTAAGCAAACTCACGGAGTCACGAAGGGCTTTAATCCGTGGCTTCTCTTCCGTTTTGGTCAGATAGTCCGTTTTGCTCGAAACCGATAAAACCGACAGCCCGGAACCGGTATTGACCCTTATGCTGGCGGGGTCCAGCTTGGCCGATAAGCCTTCGAAGCACAGTAGGTAACGGCCTGGACTTAACTGCACCGGAACCGTATGGGTGTATTCTACGCCTTCCAAAAAGACGACTATCTTATCGAGTGCGGGTTGATACCGCTGCACTTTTTCATTTTGCGCCAGGCTAACCATCGCGATCAACAGTCCACACAAGCTTAGAAATAGTTTTCTCATAGTATTGAAAATTAGTGTATTAGGTGTGTTTTGTGAAGTGTGTTTTTTTATTGTGAAAAAATAGACAGAAGAAACTTTCTGATCATAAAAATAACTAAATTTGCGCGCAAATAGAGAATCATTCACCTTAATCTTATAACGCAGTATGGATAAAATTTTAGTTGTCGGAGCAGTGGGTCAGATTGGATCCGAACTCACCATGGCACTCAGAAACATATACGGAAATGATAATGTGATCGCGAGTACACGTAAAACGCCCCCTTCAGATCTTGTGAAGAATTCGGGCCCCTTCGAATTCTTCGATATCGTGAACCGCCAGCATATGTATGAAGTATGCAAAAAGTACGATGTGAACATGATCGTGAACATGGCGGCGATCTTGTCGGCCGTGGGTGAACAGAACCCAATGATGGCCTGGGATATCAACATGAACGGGATGATCAATGTGTTGGAAATTGCCCGCGAAATGAAAATGAAGCAGGTGCTGGTGCCGAGTTCCATCGCGGTCTTTGGCCCCGGAACCCCGCTGGAATGCGCTCCCCAGGAAACCGTTTTGAAACCGACCACCATGTACGGCGTTACTAAAGTGGCCGGTGAGTTAGTGGGCGATTATTACGTGAAAAAATACGGACTGGATGTCCGTGGCTTACGTTACCCCGGAATTATCAGCTACGAAACCCTCCCTGGTGGCGGCACTACAGATTATGCCGTAGGTATTTATTTCGACGCGGTGAAGCATGGAAAGTACACTTGCTTTGTTCGCGAAGATACCCGTCTGCCGATGATGTACATGCCCGACTGCCTGAAAGCTACCTGCGATCTGATGCAGGCCGATTTCAGCAAACTGAAACACCATTGCGACTTCAACGTGGGCGCTATGAGCTTCAGCGCTGGCGAACTGGCCGCTTCCATCAAAAAGGTAATGCCGTCCTTCGAAATCGAATACAAACCCGATTTCCGTCAGAATATCGCGGATTCCTGGCCCAATGCAGTTGATGACTCCGCGGCCCGCGAAGAGTGGGGCTGGAAGCCATCTTTTGATCTGGACGCTATGACCGCCGACATGTTGAAAAACATTAAGATCAAATTTGACAAGGGCGAACTTAAGTAAGAAAAATGAGTATTTATAAATAATCGTTAAATCGGAGGAGTCTGTATGCAACAAAAAGTGAAAGCCTTTCTGGCTGAAGAGTTGACAAAACTCGAAGAACAAAAGTTATTCAAGCACGAACGCATTATCGAAAGCGAACAAGGTGCTGAAATCATGGTAAAGGGTAAAAAAGTGCTGAACTTCTGCGCGAACAATTACCTTGGCCTTTCGTCCCATCCGGACTTAATTAAAGCGGCGCACGCCGGTATCGATGCCCGCGGCTACGGACTCTCTTCCGTGCGTTTTATCTGCGGTACGCAAGATATTCACAAGGAGCTTGAGAAAAAGGTTTCTGATTTTCTTGGTATGGAAGATACCATCCTGTTTTCTTCCTGCTTCGACGCCAACGGCGCTGTATTTGAACCCCTGCTCGGTGAAAACGATGCCATTATCACCGATGCCCTGAACCACGCTTCGATCATCGATGGTATCCGTCTTTGCAAGGCCCAGCGCTGGATCTATAACCACGGTAACATGGCTGATACGGAAGAAATCGATCCTTCCAACAATAAGATGGCAAAAGGTCTCGAACGCTGCCTGAAAGAAGCCCGCGAAAAAGGCTGCCGCTTTATTATGATCGCTACCGATGGTTCGTTTTCCATGGACGGCGATATCGCTAAGCTGGATCAGATCTGTGACCTCGCTGAAAAATACGACGCCATGGTGATGGTCGATGATAGCCACTCCTCCGGCTTCCTTGGGAAAACCGGTCGTGGAACCCACGAATATCGTGGCGTGATGGGCCGCGTTGACATTATCACCACCACCTTCGGAAAAGCCCTCGGTGGAGCCTCCGGTGGCTGCATTTCCTCCAGCAAGGAAATCATTAACTGGATGCGTAATAAAGCACGCCCCTACTTGTTCTCCAATACCGTGGCCCCTTCGGTTGTCGTGGCCACCATTAAGGTAATGGACCTGCTCACCAGCAGCACCGCTTTGCGCGATAAACTGGAAGTTAATACGAAATATTTCCGTGAAAAAATGACCGCCGCTGGTTTTGATATCGTGGCCGGCGATCATCCTATCGTCCCCATTATGTTTGGTAAATACCCCGATTGCTCTAAACTGGCCGTGGAATTTGCCAACCGTATGCTCGAAGAAGGCATTTATGTAATTGCCTTCTCCTTCCCCGTCGTTGCCAAAGGAAAAGACCGCATCCGCGTTCAGATTTCAGCTGGCCACGATATGGCCCATCTCGATAAAGCCATTGCCGCCTTCACCAAGGTAGGCAAGGAACTCAAGATGATCTAAGCATTGCGGACGTCACAAATTATAGAGGCTGTACGAAGGTACGGCCTCTTTTTTTTCCCCACCCGGAGTCTTTAAAGCAGGCTTATTATATGAAGAGCAACGGAGCCATTGATCTGTAGGACGAGCCGCCCCGCGTGCGGCCAGCTGGCCGCACGAAGCGCTGGATCTCCGCCTTGTAGTACCCCCGGCCCGGAGCGTGATTCAGCAAACGTAAATTACCCATGCCACCTAATTTTCAAATTCTCAAATTCTCAAATTTTCAAAATTACCGCAGCAGCGTCACATTTCCCTTCTTGGTCCACATTTGATTGTTGTAGCAGATCACTTCACAGTAATATACAAATACTCCGGGATCGCACAATTTCCCGCGGAACGTGCCGTCCCAGGAGGTTTTAATATCAAAGGTTTCGAAGATTTTCTCGCCCCAGCGGTCGAAAACAACCAGGTAGATCTGGTTTCCCTGCTGGGTTTGTACATTGAAGACATCGTTGCGGCCGTCACCGTTGGGGGTGAAGGCGTTGGGAACGTAGATGTAGGGCTCTTCGCACATGATGTCGACGATGTACACCGTGATGGTGTCGAATGTCCGGCAGCCATTGGGATCTTCCACGGTAAGATAGTAGGTGGTGGTAAGCGGCGGATTCACCATCACATCCGCGGATCCGTTGTTGGCCACGTACTGACCGGGCATCCAGGTGTAGGTGCAGTTGGGTACGGGCGTTGCATGCAGTCCGGTGGACTGACCCTCGAAAATGGTGTCATCATCGGCCCATACGGTAAACCCATCAAAAATATAGTCAACAAGCATCGTGGCCGCATCCGATGCGGTGCATTGATGGCTGTCGGTAATGGTTACAGAATAATCGCCCGCACACAGGCCGGTCGCGGGATTGGTGGTTTGTCCGTTGCTCCATTCATAGACATAGGGTGGTGTGCTGCCGCTGGCGTTTACCGTCAGCGTACCGATGCAGGCCTCTTCACACGGGAGATGTTCGGGTGTGATGCTGGCGGTGATCAGCGTGGGATTCGGTAGTGTCAGCGTTTGCACAGAAATGCAGGAATTGACATCCGTGATGGTGACGGTATAATCCCCGGCGCACAGGCTGCTAATGATCGGTGTGTTGCCCCCGTTGTCCCAACTGTAGGTATAGGGCGGCGTGCCGGAGTTTACAATGACCTGCAACGTCCCGTTGCAATCGTCGTGGCACGAGGGCTCGGTTATGACCGGCAAACCCGCCACCACCACCATGTCGATCTGAACGCTGTCAACGGCGGTACACCAGTCGTTGCTGACCATGACATACACCATGGTAGGTTCGGTGATAGTCAGGGCAACATCCGTATCGCCGGGGCCACTGTTGAGCCAGTCGCTGAAACCCGCGTTGCTGGACCATTGCGTGGACGTGGCGCCGGTGGCTTGGGCGTTCAGCGTGATGGAGCCCGTGCAAGTACTCGTGTCGTTATGTGGCCAGGGATTAAGGTCGTAAACATACACCGTTTGCCACAGGGTGTCGGTGCAAAAACCATTGGAGACATAACCGATGTAAGTCGTTGTGCTTTGCGGATGCGCGATGGGATTCGAAAGCGTCGGATCATTCAGCGTAGCGGCCGGTGTCCATGAATACGTAATGTCCGGATCACCGACCGGTGGATTGCCGATTTGCGTGAAATCGCCAAGGCAGAGATGGGCCGGCGGAAGCGTATTGGACGAATTGGATAAAACGATAATGGGCTTGGTGATGGAATCGGCGAAGTTGCAGGTGCCGGTATCGCTTACTACCAGGGTCACGTAATAGGTGCCCGAACTGTCGTAAAGATGAGAGGGTTCAAACTGGGTGGAGCTGCTGCCGTCGCCAAAGTACCACTGACTGGTGAATCCGGGGCCCCCGTCATACGTGGTGTTGTTGAATGTGATCGTGAAGGGAGCGCAGATGACCGGCGGCGGATCGAAGTTAGCCACGATCAGGGGAAGCAGAAAGTCAAATTTGATGACACCGTTATTACAGTTCGAACTGTTGTTCGTGTTTGACCATGCACCACTGGTGGTAGGGAAATCGGAATGCCCACCACAACCGGCACACACCGATTGGTAGATTTTTCCGGAGCGGTCGAAGCGACTCGTGCCGCCGTCCACGTGTTCCTGGCTGAGCGCCCCTCCGAAAAAGGTTCCGTAGTGGATGCCGGAGGCATCGTCGTTCATCACCATAAAATAGAAATCATGGCCGTCGGTAGTGGGTTGAAATGCATTGCCGGTAATGGGAAGCCCCGTGGTTCCGCCAAAACCATTCAGGTACAACCCGCCCCATCCCGAAAGGTAAATCTTATCGCACAGGTCCACCAGAAAAGCCGTGGGGGAGATGTCCGGGCCCCCGTTCCCCGTGCCGAAGGCGGTGCTCCAAACCAGGGTGTCGAGCCCCGTGCTGATTTTGGAAATAAACTGCCCCCCATTGGTCTGGTACCAACTGGCATTGAAGACCCAATAGTTGCCCGTGGCTGCTGTTTGCCCGAACGTATAAATGGCCCCGGATTTATCATCTTCAATAAAATAGGATTGATCGTAAGCATCGCTGCCCCAGTACGTGGATTGCTCAATACTGGCTCCGTTGCTGCTGATGTGGGTCAGAAAGCCATCGGCCGTGCCACCCTGATAGGCGGGACGCAGCACACCGGCGGTCACCGGGTAATCGATGGAGTTGGTACCGCCGGCCACATAAATGCTTTGATCCTGACGAATGACGATGCTGTACACCGCATCGTTGCCACTGCCGCCCAGGTATGATGACCAGATCAGTGAACTTAAATTGTTGTCGAGTTTCACCACCACGCCATCTTGGCCACCGCCATGAAACAGCGGTTGGAAGGACCCCGGCGTTACCGGGAAATCGGCCGATTGCGTGGTGCTGACAATATAAATATTATTGCTGGCGTCGAACGATATTTCACCACGTGCACCGTCCGCGTAATTGTAGGAGAGGGGCGAAGGGTAGTTCAATCCGTCGTTGCCCATGCCGCCCAGGTAGGTGGAAG
>CAZPDS010000013.1:0-43535 GCA_964585485.1 uncultured Bacteroidales bacterium | reverse complement strand
GGGTTATGAATCCGACGCTCTAACCATCTGAGCTACCCCGCCATCAAAAACAGGCTGCAAAGATACTATTTTTTACAATCCTGCAAACAGGAAATGGATTTTTGTATCAGGATAAACTCAGCGCAGCAGCAGCCAAAAATACAGGACGGACAATGCAAGTGACAGCAAAGTAACAATAATTCCGGACTTCAAAAATTCAAAAAAGCGGATCTGCACACCGTGATTTTTTGCGGATTCGATAACGATCAGGTTCGCCATAGCTCCAATAATGGTAGCATTGCCGGCCAAGGTAGAAGCGGAGGCCAGCGAAAGCCATAAGATGTCGCTGCCTGCATTTTTCATGAGTGGTAACATAAGAACCGTAAAGGGCACATTGCTGACGATCTGCGACATGATCAAGCTGAGCCCGTGAAGAGATGTTATACCGGCCAGGTTCTCTTCAAGTACATTATGCTGAAGCAAAGCGTCGAGCCATCCTGCTTTTTCCACTCCACGAACGACAATAAAAAGGGCGGCAAAAAACAACAGCAGGACCCAATCCACCTCCTTAATAACTTTTGAGGGCTTAACGCGTCCAAAGATCAGCACCAGCGACCCTCCAATCAGGGCGATCAGAGGAATGCTCAAATTAAGCCAACGGCTAAAGAAAAACAGCACAACGACCGCCGCAAAAACAGGCACCGAAAAGCGCATGGAATGCCATGAATAAGTGAACCCGGCACCCTGATAACGAATCGGCAGCCGGTTTCGGAAATGAGCAGGATACATGGCGCGGATCACAAAAATAGTCAGGAGCATACCGGCTATTGCCAGAGGCAGTAGATAGAGCATAAAATGGCCATAGGAAATTCCTGAGTTTACGCCAATCAGCATATTTTGAGGGTTGCCGGTAATGGTCATAACGCTGCCCGCGTTGGCGGACATGATTTCGCCCATAAGGTACGGCACCGGATTTAAGCCCGAAGAGCGGCAGATGGTGATAATGACCGGAGTGAACAGCAAAACAACCGCATCGTTGACCAGAAAAGCGCTTGAAATCCCGGTAACAGCCACCACCAGCACCAATAATCGGAATTGGGTTTGTGCATAGGAAATCGTCTTCTGTGCCACCAGCGAGAAAAAACCATCGAGCTGAAGGGTCGAAATAATGATCATCATACCCAGCAAGAGCGCAATGGTATTGTAATCTACGGCATACACGGCCTCATCAAAGCTGAGCACACCAAAAACCACCATGGCCACCGATCCGAGGAAAGCCGCCGAAGGCCGGTCGATGTTGATGCCGGGAAGTCGGGTAAAGATGATACCCACATAGGTAATGATGAAAATAATCAGCGCCGTGGTTCCCATGGCGCAAAGATAACGGAGTAATTTTCAATTTTCAACAAAAATCGTGAGGGCGCCGGAATCCGCCACAGGCCAGCAATCGACGCCCAAAGCGGCACACTGCTGTTTCCAGCGTGCGCAGTTTTTTTTACTGTTGGAGGCATCGATGACAATTTTTTGTGTGCGATAACACGCCAGGACATCCTTGACGTTCATATCCGGATTTCCACTGAGCACAACACAATCCGTGCGGAGCCGAGAGTTTGACTTTTCGGCTGTTTTCACCAGCGCGATCCGGTAATTGTGAAATTGAAAAAAACGACGATACTGAAAAAAAGATCGTGACAGCAAGTTGGGGTGCTCTGCTTGCAGGCTCACCGGGGTAAAACCCGACAAGCCGCAGGTTTCGGCCCATCCGCCGCGGATGTAATCGCGTTTTCGGGCATCGTTCAACAGCAGTGAATCCCCGAGGAACACCTGTTGTTGTTGCTGAATAAATTCGATGGCTGTAGCTTTTCCGGCATCATACACGACGATCATCTGCTGTTGTTGACGACGAACACTACGCATCAGCACCGAGGAAGAAAGCAGCACGGCCATCGCCAGTGCCATCAGCAGCGCCCATTTCTTGATGCGATAAAGATACAGCAGCAGAAAGACGATCAAAAGGTAGAGAAGTAAGGTTTCGAGTCCGGAGATATACACCCCACGGGTAACAGCACCCGGGAGTTTTTCCAGAAAGCAAATGCTTCCGTTAAGGGCCATCACCATCCAACTCAGCAGCTGCGCCAGCCAAACTGAAAGCCAGGGCAACATGCTGGCTGCAAGAACGACCAGGGCCAGGTAAATGATCAGGCTGGATAAAGGCAAGGCCACGATATTGGTAAGCAGGAAATAATTAGGAAACTGCTGAAAATAATACAAGCCCAGGGGGAAGGTAGCGAGCTGTGCGGCAATGGAAACGCTGATTAGTGACCACCCCTGCCGCCAGAGCCACCAGCGTGGCGTCCACCATGCTGTGATGGCTTTTTGCAAACTGACAATTCCGAGCACAGCGATGTAAGATAACTGGAAACCGATATCCATCAGGAAGTATGGATTCACCACAAGCAAGATCAAGGCCGAGGCGGCCAGGCTGTTGTATATATCACCGGAGCGGCTCACGGCCTGACCGATCACAATAATGGAAAACATGGAGGCCGCGCGCAGCACGGATGGCGAAAGGCCTGTAAGGGTTGCATAGGCCCAGATAAACAGCAACAGCAGAACGGCCTTGGGAACACGGCCGTAGCGCATCCTGTCGAAAAACCAGAACAGCATATTCAGCACCGCGTATATCAGTCCCACATGCATCCCCGAAACACTCAGAATGTGCATGGCACCGGTTCCTGAATAGGCGGTGAGCAGATCCTGATCGAGCTTATCGGTGTAACCCACCAGCAGCGCGGAGGTAACAGCGTACTCCTGTCCGCCGAGTCCGTTCTGATTCAGGATATTCAGGATGTACCCCCGAACAGCGTAGGCAAATCGCATCAGGGGATTTGTTGCCCCTTTTCCGATCACGCGGTATTCATTTTTCCGAAGGAATCCCTGGTGATAAACACCGCGGAAGGCCATGTATTGCTTGTAATTAAAGGCGGCGGGATTGGAGGGTGGAGGGATGGGTTCGGGGCGAAGCCCCGTCACAACCAGGTCGCCGTAGGCGAGCTGAAAAGCCGAACTATCCTGGATGAAATACAGCATCAAACGGCCGGATACCGGCCGCATGCCGTTAGTATCGCCGCAGGCCACCACCTCCGCTTCGACGCGGATGCTTCGTTCACGGGCCTGCGGCGGCGACAAGATGCGTAGCATCAATTGATCTGGCTGGGGAACCTGGCGCATAAAATGATTCGTCGCCATCGCAGGGGTGCGGAGTAGTGTGAGCTCGTACCCACACATGATCATAAAAACATAAAGAAAGACCCCAAAAATCCAGCGCGTTGAATAGCTAATTTTCCGTGCCACATAAAACACATACGCTCCCCACAGCAATAACAGGGCTGGAAAAACAACCCACGGAAAATGTCGCGGATGGCCGACATTCAGCGCCAGAAGTATACCGGCGGTAAACGGAAAAAACAAGCGAATCAAGGGATACGGAACCCGAGATTTCATGTGCTGATCTATTTGTTTTTGTTTTCAAAAATACGAAGAGTATTGTCCTATAAATCAATTGTTCATAAGCAGTGAATATGTTTTTTTTATCGCTCATAAATCAGCATCCGTCGTCATAAATGTTAGCTGTATGTTATGTTTTGAGGAAGACTGGATTTGACAAAGGCTTTTCCGTATCTTTACGTCGCAAATTTTTAAAGGACAATGAAAGCATTTTTCCGATTTTTCCTGATTTCAGGGCTCGTCCTGCTCCTAAGTTCCTGGGGCGGCACAGGGCATTACCACATTAGCTATAGTTCCGCGCTGTTTATGCCGGGGGATTTACTGAGCCTGAACAACTGGGCGTACGATCTGGGTGAACACGCCTCGGACGCTGATGACCGCAAGGCCTGGGACGAAACGGAAGCGCCCAAACATTATGTCAATTTTGAGGAATTTCCCAACTTCTACACCACCGGCCGGGTAATCCACGATGTTGATTCGGCCTTTGCTGTGTATGGTTCATCTTTTCTCGACATGCACGGCTACCTCCCCTGGGCCACACAAATGACTTTTGACCTGCTGGTGGATGCCTTCGATCGCAACGACTGGACAGACATCGTTTACTATGCTGCGGATCTGGGTCATTACGTTGCCGATGGACATATGCCGCTGCATCTCACCTCTAACTACAACGGACAGCTCACCGATCAATACGGTGTTCATTCGCGTATTGAGAGCACCTTAATTGCCAATTATCTTTCACAAATCGTCATCAGCGGGGGACAGGCGCATTATGTGCCGGACGTGAAAAACTATATTTTCGAATACACCTACGCCAACTATATTTATGTGGATTCGCTTCTGGACGCAGATCAGGGAGCCTATGCCATAAGCGGCGGCAGTTATAGTAATCCGAATTACTACCCAAATCTATGGGCTCGTTGCGGCCGGCAAATCAAATCGCTTTTCAACCGGGCATCCCAATCCATTGCCGACCTGATACTAACGGCTGCCGTTAATGGAGGAGCCGCTGTGGACGGCATCCGCGAAAACAAGGTAAGCAGATCACTGCAGATCACGCCCAATCCAGCCGGGACCAACACGGTGATTTCAGTTTTCCCCGGCAGTCTCCGTTCTTCATCATTTCTTTCAATTTACGACAGTCAGGGCCGCCTTCAGGAACAATTCCTCCTTGCACCCGGCACACAGGTGGTACAGCTATCGACACAAAATTTTTCGGCCGGCATTTATTATCTCCAAATTGCCGGGGAAAACAGCGTTTCAACCGGCCGTGTGGTGATACTGCCGTAGTTCAGAAATTCCGTATCAGGATCTGTTCGTAATTGCGAATGTCCACATCTTTGTAATAGAAGCGGATGATGTCAGCATAATTGTAGCCTAACTGCGCCATGCGAATGGCGCCCTGTTGGCTTAATCCAACACCGTGTCCGTAGCCCTTTCCGGAAAAGATTACTTTATCGCCCGATACTTTTATTGAAAAGAAAGCTGACTTAAGACCAAGGTCATTCCGAACGGTGGTCAACTTCACTGAATCGACCAGGAAAATCTTACGGTGATCCTGATTGAACTTCAGCACAGCCTGTCGCCGTGCATGATCATTCACCGGATATTTATAACGTGTTGCAAGGTAATTCATCCATTCCTCCGTAGGCATTGATTTCTCCCAGGAAGCGCCAGGCATACTCAAGGAGAACGTATCTTGCACCGACTTCAGGTAGGACGTTGGAATGGTCCATACATCCTGTGAATTCGCTGTTTCACCCCCACTATTGGCATGAAATGCCGCCGAAATCATACGTCCTTCCCGGTCCACAATAACATCGCCCAGGGTGGCAAAACAAGCGGCCTGAATATCGACATTACGACAACGGCCCAGGTACTGCTGGCAATGAGTGGCATCGCACAAATGAAAGCCCTCCTTAGCATGTTTCTTTGCATTGTTTAAGGCGTAGGTTCGACAGCAAATTGCCTGGACTTCGTAAAACTCACTTTCCTTCACACTACCTCCTCCTTCCGACTGAACCACGCCGGCCACATAATGCTCGAGATCCACGGTGTTAACTATTTGCAGAAAGCCATTCACCACCGTAATTTCAAGGTCATCGTCGAATTCTCTTTCCTTAGCCGATGGAAGCAGCGGGGTAACACGAAAAGCGTTCAACAAACCCATGCCGTTCATCCCCACCGTGGTGTACTTTCCGACGGGCTTACCGTTTTTGAGCACCAGCACACTATCGTTTTGAATTGAAAAATGGATTACCTCCGTTTTCAGTACTTCCTCCACAGCCCTGTCATTATCATAAATCATATACTTTCCGATAACGGGGGAAAAAGAAAGTTGCGTAATATTAGAGCCGGAAAAAATCCTGACATCGAGTTTGATGCCTGCGTGCGATTGAATCCCGATTCCCAGGAGGATGCACAATGCTAAAATGCTTTTCTTCATAAGCGTGGTGTATTCTTACAAAAATTCACGGGAGTTAGGGAATGGCAAAGATACATTTTTTGGGGGAAAAGGAAAATGAATCATGAAAAATGGCCAAGGCGGCTGGTTACCCACCCTGTTCAGTATTGTAAAGTCGATCCCGCCGAGGGGTCAGGATTCCGCGGATGATCCGTTTTTGACGATTTTACGACTGCCGTCGTACATGGTGAATTTCAAAAGACGGCACTCCAGGGGCCCATTAAAAACGGGGATTTTTCGATCCGGTTTCAATCCAATAAACTTCATAGTTTCCATATCGGAACCAATCAGCCAGGCCTGGTACCCGGCACAATGCTTTTTGAGCGTATCACCAAAACCTTTGTACTGTTCGATCATATCGAAGGGACGTAATCGTTCTCCATAAGGAGGATTGCCAAGGATAAAACCCGGGGCGGGTGGAAACGCATATTGTTCGAAGGAAGAAAGTTGTGTGGAGATCATTGGCAAAACGCCCGCAGAGTCCATGTTCCGGCGTGCGATATTCAGGTTTTTAGCATCCAGATCGGAAGCAAATATTTTCGTATCCGAGGGGTGCTGTTTGTCATCACAAGTTTTTCGTAAGGCCAGCCAGGCCTTTTCATCATAATCCTTCCACCGCATAAAGCCCCACTGCTGGCGGAAGAAACCGGCCGGAACCTCTTTGGCCATCAGGGCCGCTTCGATCGGGATGGTTCCTGAGCCGCAGAAAGGATCGAAAAATGGCGTCTGCCGATCCCAACCTGAAAGGCAGATTAGGCCTGCCGCAAGCACCTCATTTAGGGGGGCCGGAACGGCCGCCAGCCGATATCCACGTTTAAACAAGGGCTCGCCGGAACTATCCAGAGACACACCGATACGTTCCTGCTGAAGATGAATATGAATGCGTAAGTCAGGATCACGCAGATTGACCGAAGGCCGCTGGCCTGTTTGTTTTCGGAAGCGATCGGCAATGGCATCCTTGGCTTTTTGAGCCGCGAACATAGTATTAGTGAAGGAAGGATGGTTCCCCACGGCCTCGATGGCGAAAGTATCATTCACCGACATGATTTTTTCCCAGGCGTAGCCATTGAGCATTGTATAATACTCTTCGGCCGATTCCACGCTATACTCTGCTATCGGTACCAGAATCCGAAGGGCCGTGCGCGAACAGTAATTTGTTTTCCACATAAGGGATTGATCACCCTGAAATCGAACGGCACGCTTCAGTGGTAATACACCGCTTGCCCCCAACGCTTCCAGTTCCGCCGCACAAACGGTTTCCAGACCGGCCAGGGTGGTTGCAACCAGGGTTGAATAAGATAAAGTGTTTTGCATACTGCAAAGATACGGATCTGAAGGCAGTGACAAGCCTCTTTAGGGGTATAAAAAAAGAGGCTGCCTGAATGACAGCCTCTTTGGATTATAAACTCTGTTATGCACAGGATTAATTTCGAACAATTATCTGACGTGCTACAACCTCGCCATTGTTCAAAAGGGAAACCATATAATTGCCCGGGCGGAGGGTCGAGAAATCGATACTGACATTGTTTTGATCCTTGATATTCTTCGACAGAATTTGATGTCCAAGCATATCAGCAACCATAACAACTTCAACCTGTCCGTTCACAAAGAGATTCAGTTCACTCAGCACGGGATTGGGGTACATCATCACGCTGACAGCCTTGTTTTCGTCAATGGACGAGGTATTCAAAACGATATCGTTGATGTCGCGGGGGCAGATTTTGTATTCGCTGTAGGAATAGAATCCCACGCCCGTAATATCGTAGCGTAATGATGGCGTTAAAACGTAATCGTAAATTTCATCATCCACCAGGGTTGTATCATTACCGTCGTAAACGTGCGACATGCCGTAACCGGCAGTAGTATCAGTGCACAGAACATTGACCAGTTTCATCAGAACCGATTCGTAGTTTTCGGAATTCACCAAGACCGTAGGAACCACCTCGGCTGCGGGGAGCGGGTTGCCCGAGCTAACTTTAGTGAAATCGACCAGGGATTTGATTTCGGTCATATCGAAGCTCTCGTAAACCTGACCGGTAACAATCACGCTATCGCCACGGGCCACGGTATTGCTCTGATCGTATATGTAAATGCCATTCCATGCGCCGGGGTGGCTCTGGATAAAATAGCCATAAGGGCTAAAAGCCGTAACGATACCACCGGTAGTTACCATATCATTAGCATAGGGCGAAGCACCTGCCACATCGGCCGTGTACTGAATATCATAAATAGAAAGTACCGGGATCGAAATATTCAATTTGGTAATAGTAACATCATCCACCTGCAGATGTTCGAGATCGGCATTGGTGGACTGCACCGAGATAATAAATTCACCGGCGGCGTTGGTTCCCGGTCCGATAACCGTGTCTTTATACTGTGTCCAGGTAGTCGAATTGATCTGATGGTAAGCAGAGGGCACGTAGTTGGAATAATTGGTGAGGTCTGTGACAGCACAACGAATATTGCCATGACCACGAACCCAATAAGCAATCTCGTACGAAGCGCCGGATTCAACGCTCAAGCCCTGGGTAGTAAAACGTTTGTGGGTGGTGCTTGCGTTCACCAGTTGGACTGCTTTGGTACCAGCATGTGTACTGCTGGTGTAAAGCACAATACCCGTCGTGGTATCAATGTTTGTTTTTGTTCCGACCCAACCCGCCGGATGATGTGCTCCGGACCAGGTTTCAAAACCGCTGGTCAGTAAAACCTGGGCCTGTGATTGGCTGAAAATGCTCAGCAGTAAGGCCGCTACAAGAAGAGTTAAAGTTCTTTTCA
Organism: uncultured Bacteroidales bacterium; assembly: GCA_964585485.1. Taxonomy (GTDB): domain Bacteria; phylum Bacteroidota; class Bacteroidia; order Bacteroidales; family CAIWKO01; genus CALGYY01. The sequence goes on along the minus strand of CAZPDS010000013.1, from coordinate 34,810 downwards.
TCTTTACTATTTTTTAGTGATTATCTCCAAAATTTGGGGTTACAAATTTAGTCATTTTTTACCGGTATTCCATGGAATATGTTGTTAAATGTATGCTCCCACGAAAAAGACTGATTAATATCAGATCCGGCGGGTGTCACGAGCATACATTACAACGCCAAACATATGATGTTTAGAAGAGCCCGTGATGGTTATTTCTCTTTCTTCCTCACGAGAATTCCATAGACCGGGAAATGGTCGCTGTAGCCGGCGATGTATTGCCCTCCAGCCTGCGTACGCCATGGGTATCCTGCGAAGGTTCCGGTTTTTTGTTTCAGAAACTGTGCATTGAAAACCTTAGCTTTCACAAGCAGGTAAGTGGAACTATCGCCCGTAACGAGTCCGGAGCTGACCACCAACTGGTCGTAAAGATCCCAGGAATCCTTATAAGCGTAAGATCCTACGCCATCCTGATACAACTTATGCATTGGGTTGAACAAGTCGCCGGCCGCCACATCACGCCGTCTGGCTTTCGCTTTCAGCACTTTGGTGATGCTGGCGTTAACGGGATCATCGTTCAGGTCGCCCATCAATATAAACTTAACGGTAGGATTGGCGGCATAGAGTGAATCATAGATATGACGTGACAAGGCTGCTGCGGCTTTACGCTTGGGGGCCGATCGGGCTTCGCCACCACGACGCGAGGGCCAGTGATTTACCAGGAAGTAGACCATGTCGCCATCAAGTTTACCCCACACCAGCAGTTGATCCCGGGTCAGAAAGGAGGTATCTTCAGTGTACAGACGGAAGGAACGGCTTCCCTCCACAAGGAATCTATTCTTCTGATAGAGCAGGCCCACATCAACGCCGCGACGGTCGGGTGAATTGTAATGAACAACCCCGTAATTCAACGGCTTCAATGCGGGGGTGTTGATCAAATCCTCCAACACACCACGGTTTTCAATTTCGGATACACCGAGCACCACGGGGCCGCCAGGAGCCACTTCATTTCCCAATTTGGCAATGACTTCCGAAATGCGATCGAGCTTCAGGGAATACTTTGCGGAATTCCAGGTATTAAGGCCGGAAGGCAAAAACTCTGCATCGTCAACAAGGGGATCATCGATGGTATCAAAAAGATTCTCTACATTATAAAATCCAAAAAGGGCCACTTGAAAAGACTTCTCCTGAGCTATCAGGGCATTTCCCAGCAGCAACCATATAATAAGCACAATTATCTTCCGAATATTCATACTGATAATCCCTTCCAATTATTTACACAAAAGTAGTTCTATTTTTACACATTTTTGAATTGGCTGTAAAAAAACCGCCTAAAACATGTATCTTTGTAGCCCGATTTTTTTGCACTGTGCTAAAAACCCTGCACGCGATTTCTGAAAAGTATCATTTTGCAGATCTTACTTCACGATATTTTATAATTAAATCAAGTTAAATTTATGAAGAGACTAGTAGCGATTCTCTGTCTTCTTTCTCTCGGCATGCCGGGCGTTTTCGCACAAACGGCAACGCTGACGGGAAAGGTGACGGATGTGACGGGAATTCCCCTGCCCAGGGTGGTGGTTTCCATCGGGCTTAACCAGTGGACTACAGACGCTAACGGTGTTTTTAACGCCACTGGTATCACCTACGGAACCTATGATATTTTGTATGTTCTTAGCGGTTACGAATCATATTCACAAAACGTGACGGTTTCGGCGGCCACGGTCGAACTTCCGCTTGCTCAGCTAAAAATCAGCGGTGCCTTTTTGGATCAGCAAAACGAGGGTACAATTACCACGCTGGAAATGGACGACGATTACAAGGATCAGTACATTTCGGGTTTGTTGCATTCCACAAATGATGCCTTTGTTTCAGTGAGTGGTTATACCCTGAGTGCCGGCTATTTCAGGCCACGGGGTTACGACAATGAATACTCCGAAGTGCTGATTCATGGCTTAAAGTTAAATGATCCCGAAACCGGACGTCCGAATTTTTCGGACTGGGGCGGACTGAACGACGCCACACGTTTCAAGGAAAGTTCCTTCGGGCTGTCCCCCATGCGTTATTCGCTGGGCGGGCTGAGCGGAACAACAGACCTGGATCTTCGCCCATCGCATCAACGGCAACAAGTTAAGGTCTCGTATGCCTGGTCAAACCGGACTTACAGCCACCGAGCAATGGCAACGGGCTCCACCGGATTAATGGAAAACGGCTGGGCTGTTACCGCCTCTGCTTCTACACGACTTGCCAACAGCGGTTTTGTTAAAGGCACGCCCTATCAGGCCTATTCTTATTTCCTGGCGGTCGAAAAGAAAATCAACGACAAGCACTTCCTCTCCTTCACTGGTTTCGGTGCACCGCAGAAGAAGGGCATGCAGTCGGCTTCCGTACAGGAAGTGTACGATCTGCTTGATGACAGATACTACAATCCGAACTGGGGATATCAGAATGGCGAGGTTCGCAATGCGCGGATCCGGAACAGCCACGAGCCTGTCGTGCTGCTTTCCCATTTCTGGGATATCGACAAAACCACCAAAATGACCTCCTCGGCCGCTTACAGTTTTGGCCGTACCGCCACCACCGCGCTGAACTGGTACAATGCCTCGGATCCGCGCCCCGATTACTACCGATACTTACCCAGCTATCAGGAAGACAGCACCGTTGCTGACCTGGTGGCCAGCGCCTGGCAAAACGATGAAAGCGTCAGCCAGATCGACTGGGATTACCTTTACCAGGTGAATCTCCTCTCCAACCTGAGCGGCGAACAAGCAAAATACATCCTGGAAGAACGTCGTTTGGATCATTCCCAGTTTGTTCTCGCTTCGCACATTAATAAAGAAATCAGCAACAACATTTTCTTCTCTGGCGGACTTAACGTGAACATCTACAAAAGCAAGAATTATAAAGTCATCCACGACCTGCTGGGCGGGGAATATTTTGTAGACATCGATCAGTTCTCCGAACGCGATTTTCCCTCCGACACCTCAATGCTGCAGAACGACCTGAACAATCCCAACCGTGTTGTTACAGAAGGCGACACCTACGGATACAATTATGACGTTCACATTAACAGTGGAAGTCTGTGGGGACTTGCAGAATTTTCCTACAGTCGTTTCGACTTTTATGCCGGGCTCAACCTTGGAGGCTCCCAGTTTTGGCGCGACGGAAAGATGATGAACGGACGGTATCCTGAAAACTCGTATGGAAAATCCGACGTCAACAGCTACTTTTCATACGCCGTCAAAGCCGGCCTCACCTACAAGCTAACCGGGCGCCACTTCTTTGTGCTGAATACAGCCTATATGAGTTTGGCCCCCAGTTTCAGCGATGTTTATCAGGCCCCCCGCATCAACAACCTGACAATTCCTGATGTCACCAATAAGAATATTTTCAGCGTCGACCTGAGCTACATTATTCGCACACCCAAAGTTACCGGTCGCCTTACGGTTTTTGAAACAATGTTCTGGGATGACATCAAGGTTTCCAGCTTCTACCATGACGATTTGCAGACTTACGTAGATTACGTAATGGTTGGTATCGACAAGGTACACCAGGGAATTGAACTTGGCCTTGAGGTTAAGATCATACCCGTTCTTTCTGCCACCCTGGCCGGATCCATTGGCAACTATCGCTTCACCAGCCGGCCGACCGCCTATATTTCGGTAGAAAACGGATCCGCGTCCGACACCTCTGAAACCGTTTACGCCAAGAATTTTTATGTATCGGGGACACCACAAACAGCCGGTTCGCTGGGATTGAAATTTCAGCATCCAAAATTCTGGTACGCAAACCTGAACGCCAATCTGTTTGCCAACAACTGGGTTGATTTCAACCCGGCCCGTCGCACCAGTAACGCCATCGACGGTTTGGGCGATGGTGATCCGTTGATCTACGACATCACTGCACAGACCAAGGCCTTTGAAAAAGCTCAGTTTACCATGGATATCTCCATCGGAAAATCGTTCAAATTTGGCAAGTACTTTATCAATCTCAACGCAAGTGTATCCAATGTTCTGAACAACACCAACCTGGTAACAACCGGCTACGAACAAATGCGTTTTGATTTTGAGGAACGGAACATCAGTAAATTTCCGCCCAAATACTATTACGCCTACGGACGCAATTATTTCATTATGGCTTCCTTCAGATTCTGATTTGACAACAATATAAAAAGTGAATAATATGAAAACTTTTCGTTTAGTAAAAAGGATATTTCTTGCGGCCGCCGTACTTCCCATGATTTTTATGAGCAGCTGCGTAAAGGACGATTTCGACACCCCACCCATCAATGTTCCGGTATTTACTCTTCCCGAAGGTGCCACACTGAAGAGCATCGTTGACTTGAAAGCGATGCACACCACCGGCAGCCTTGACAGTGTTACTGAAAACATCTACATCACCGGTATTGTCATTGGCAACGATGAATTCGGCAACATTTACAAAACCATCATCATTCAGGATGAAACCAGCGGCATCGAGATCAAGCTGAACAAAACATCACTGTATAATGACTACAAACTAGGACAACGGGTTTATGTGAAGTGTCAGGGACTAATTCTTGGCGACTATCACGGGCTAACACAACTGGGCACCATCTATGGCAACTCGGTAGGTCAGATTGCCGAAGTAAACATTCCGAATCACCTTTTCAAAGACAGTCTGCCGGGCCTGCCCCTCACGCCAAGGGTCATCACCAATGCATCTGAAATTTCAACGGACATGGTCAGCACCTTATGCCGTTTCGAAGGGGCCTCCTTTGCTGAGGTAGGATCTATGTTTGTGGAACCAGGTGAAACCAATACTAACCGAACCCTGAACATTCCGGGCGGAACACTCACGATGCGCAGCAGTTCCTATGCAGCGTTTGCTACGGAAAAAATCCCCAGCGGGGAAGGTACGGTTATCGCCATCCTGGGTTATTACGATGCAGCCTACCAGGCCACGCTGCGTAACAGCGACGACCTGATTGGCTTTGTACCCGATCCCAACACCTATTTCGTAGATGAGCTGTTTACAACGAATCCCGGCTGGCTTACGTATTCAGTTGCATCCAACAAAGACTGGACCTGGGATGCGACATTTAAGTGCATGATTGCAAACAACTACGGAGGTGATGTTGCTGGTGAAGACTGGCTCTTTGCCCCGCAAGTAAACCTGAGCGGTATGGACTCGGCATTTCTGGAATTCCGCACCTGGTCGGCCTATCAGGACCCCGGCCAGGCTGAACCGATCTCCATCATGGTATCCACCAACTATTCCAGCGGAACTGACCCGAATGCCGCTCCGACTACCTGGACACAGGTCTACGGAAATCTCTGTCCTTACAGCCAGACATGGACCGATAGCGGCCCCATTGATCTCACCCAGTTTGCCGGCCAAACCATTAGCATTGCATGGCGGTATCGTTCGTCGGGAACAACCGCTGTAACAGCATCCAAATGGGAAATTGACGGCGTCAAGATCCGCGGTAAGGTAAATCCGTAAAACACATCCCCCCTTTCAAAAAAAAGACTGCTTTCTCAGGCAGTCTTTTTTTTTCATCGTTTGCGTTAAAGATGTAACTTTGTTTCGGAGGGAATATGGCCTTTTTAATTGCAGAAAACGTAAAACTTTCGCTTATCTCCATACGCAGCCACATGCTGCGCACGGTGCTGACGATCATGATCATTGCCTTTGGTATTATGGCGCTGGTCGGCATTCTCACGGCCATCGAGAACATCAAAGGGGCCATCACCAGCAACTTTGCCCGCATGGGATCCAATACCATATCCATCCGGAATCACGGGACGCGCGTCAACAACAGCGGTCCTGGCTCTCCCGACATTGACTATCGTGACATTACGTACGACGAAGCCATTGATTTCAAAGAAAGGTTCGAGTTCCCGGCAATCGTTTCGATACACGCCCGCGGATCCAGTAACGCTACCTTAAAGTTTGAATCGGAGAAGAGTAATCCGAACATCATGGTTCGGGGGATTGACGAAAACTACCTGGCCACCGCAGGCTACGAACTTAGTGGTGGAAGGAACTTCAGTATGAACGAGGTACAGAAAGGCAGTTATGTCACCATCATTGGAAGTGATATTGTCACTACGCTGTTTAAAAAAAAGCAGGATCCTGTTGACCAGATTATCTCCATCGGGCCAACCAAATTTAAGGTTGTCGGCGTCTTGAAAGAAAAGGGGAACAGCATGGGGTTCAGCGGCGATAAACTGGTCATGATACCCTTGAATTGCATGCGGCAATTTACCACCGAACCAGTTTCGTACACTATCAATGTAATGTCGCTCCAACCCCAGGCCGTTGATGTTGCGGTGTCTGAAGCCCGCGGCCTGATGCGATCTGTGCGAAAAATCCCCTTAAGCGAGGGCGACAATTTTTCCGTAGAGAAGAGTGACAACATTGCGCAGATGCTCATCAGCAACATTCAGGTAGTCACCATGGCCGCTACGATCATCGGCCTCATTACCCTATTGGGTGCCGCCATCGGATTAATGAACATCATGTTGGTATCGGTCACGGAACGTACCCGGGAGATCGGGATTCGCAAAGCCATAGGTGCAACCTCGAAAATGATCCGCAATCAGTTTTTGGTGGAAGCCATTGTCATTGGCCAGTTAGGCGGACTTGTCGGCATCGTGCTTGGTATCGGCATTGGCAATCTCATGTCGCTGATTTTGGATAGTCCATTCGTAATTCCATGGTTATGGATTCTATCGGGGGTTCTGCTTTGCCTTGCGGTTGGCCTGATCTCCGGCATTTTCCCGGCCATGAAAGCAGCCCGTCTAAATCCAATCGATGCCTTGCGGTACGAATAACAAAAACGTACAGCTGTGAAAAAACATTCTGCACGTATTGGTTTTCTCCTCCTGATTGTTCTGACCCTGGCGGCCTGCGTTCCCACACGGAATGTTCCGGCCGGTCAGTATCTGTTAGTGCAGAATAAAATCGCATTTGTGGATAATTCTTCGGAAATTGATCACGAAGAAATATCCACTTTCCTTAAACAGAAAGCGAACCGCAAACAATGGGGCAGCTATATCCGTCTGCGGATTTTCCGTCTTTTCAATAAAGGAAAGGATACGAAATTTAAAGCCTGGGTAAAACGCACGCTCGGCGAAGAGCCCGTGTTGTATGATTCATCCCTGGCCGACCAAACAGCACACCAGCTACGCCTCTACTTGCACAGTCAGGGATACTTTAATGCAGCTGTTGAACGCAAGGCGCATTTCGGAAAAAAATACACCGTTTCCGGAAGCACGAATAAGCGGGTAGCGCGCGTTCGTTACGAACTAAATGCCGGGCAACCGTACGTATACCGAAACATTCGCTTTATCATCGGCGACAGCACGTTAAAAGATTTTGTCTTCTCAGACCTTGGGTCCTCCCTGGTAAAAAAAGGTGATCGATATAACGAAGACCAGTTGGTTTTAGAACGGGACCGCATCAGTATGCTACTTAACGCCTCAGGCTATTATTATTTCACACCTGACTACATCCGGTTTAAGGTCGACACCGCACTCATGAAACACGCGCTCGACCTGACCATTGAAGTAGGAATCGGGCAACCCAACCAGGACATGCGAGCCGATTCAGCCTTGCTCAAAGCGCAGCGGCGATTTACCATCAACAATGTATACTTGCATACTGACTATGACGCCTTGCGCCCGGATACGGAGAAAAGCGATACTTTAAAAGTAAAGGTAAAGGGTCGGACACGACGTCACCGCGACAAAACCTATTACTTCATTTTCCACAACGGACTAAAAATAAAGCCCAAGACACTGACACAACAAATTTTCGTTGACACGGGTGATTTTTACAATTTAAATGATCTTGATAAATCACACAAACAATTATTGGGGTTAAAAATATTCCGTTACGCCAACCTGGTAATGGAAGAAATTCCAGTGCAAGGAGATACCGGCCGGCTAAACCTGAATATTTATTTATCACGTTTGCCCATTCAGGCTATTGCCTTAGAAAACCAAGTCACCAATAAAGGGAGCAACCCGGGAATAACGCTGGGTGTGGTGTATGAAAACCGGAACACGTTCCGCGCTGCCGAAATTCTCAACTTCAGATTAAACGGAGCGGTGGAATTCGATCCAGGCACCAAAGAAGAACGTGCACTTAACAAGGTCCCCTTTCTTAACACCGTTGAAGCTGGTACCGAACTCAGCCTGAGAATTCCAAAGTTTCTGCTTCCCGTTCGTCAGGAGCGGTTCTCAAAGAATTTCCGACCCAAGACCAATCTCGGAATTGGCTTCAATTATCAGCAGCGGCCCTATTTCACACGCTACGTAAGCAAGGCATCGCTGGGGTATGAATGGACAGAGTCGGCAACAAAAACGCACCTACTGACACCGCTGGAGTTAAATGCTGTTGTCATCTATCCTGATTCTGCTTTCCGTGCTCTAATAGATGCCTTCCCCGACAAAATCATGCAAAACACGTATAAGGATCATATCATTTCGTCGATGAAGTACAGCTTCATATACAACACCCAACAACTGGGCAAAAACAGAGACTTCATGTACTTTCGCGGCAATGTAGAGGTGGCCGGATTTCTGTTTTGGGTATATAATAGTCTTCGCGGAAAACAAGGATCCTACCTGTTATTTAACATTCCCTATTCGCAATTTTGCAGAATCGATGCCGATTACCGGTATTTCAAATACTTCAACGAAGAAAATTCGCTGGCATCAAGGATTGCTGTAGGTTTTGGGATTCCTTTAACAACAAGCCATTCGCTCCCCTACGAGAAATACTTTTACCTGGGAGGTGCGAACAGTATGCGTGGATGGAAATTTCGTTCCCTCGGACCGGGTTCGTACAATGAACCCGACACACTAACCACAGATAAGATTGGGGAGATCAGCCTCGAACTTAATTTAGAATACCGTTTCCCTATCCACAAATTCTTCCGCGGTGCTGTGTTTGCGGATGCAGGGAATATTTGGTTGCGCAAGCAGAACAGTCTTTTCCCGGGTGGCGAATTCAAGATTAATCGATTCTACAGGGAAATTGCCCTGGATGCCGGTTTGGGACTGCGCGTAGATTTTGAATATTTCCTGGTCCGTCTCGATTGGGCTGTTCCCTTAAAAAACCCGAGTTTACCGGAAGGTAGTCGTTGGGTTTTTGATGATGGCAACAAACTCAAAGTCCTCTGGAATATCGGGGTTGGATATCCCTTCTAAACAATGATCGAAGCCCGCCACTATACCGCTGCCATACGCCAGGAATTCCAGCATGCGCCCACACCAGGACAGGAGGAAGTTATCCGCCGTTTGTCCGATTTTTTAGCCCAGGAGGCGGCCGATCAGTTGTTTATTTTGAAAGGCTACGCCGGCACGGGAAAAACTTCATTGGTAAGTGCTTTGGTGAAGGCCTTACCAAAGTTTGGCCGTCAAAGCGTATTGCTTGCTCCCACAGGCCGCGCTGCAAAGGTGCTGGCGAGCTATTCCGGACAGCAGGCCCACACTATCCATCGCCGAATCTATTTCATGAACACAGTTTCCGATGGTCGTTTACGGTTTGTACTGCAGCGAAATCCGTATAAAAATGCGGTCTTTATTGTTGACGAAGCTTCGATGATCAACGACGCATACGGTCAGGGGCAGGATCTATTTGCCGGTTCACGGCTGCTCGACGACCTGTTCAGCTTTGTGAAATCCGGCACCGGATGCAAAATGATTTTTGTAGGCGATACGGCTCAATTACCGCCCGTTGGCCTGAGTGAAAGTCCGGCCCTGGATCATGAATACCTGGCCGCCGGCTTTCAGCTAAACATCCAGCATCAGGAACTTACAGAGGTCGTTCGTCAGGCTGAAGACTCCGGCATCCTCTTCAATGCAACCTACCTCCGAAGATTACTGCAAACAGGCGCCTATCAACCACCCTTCTTTCGGCTGAATGATTTTACTGATATCCGACCCATCAACGGCATGGAACTGGAGGATGAACTGCACAGTGCATACACAAATGCGGGGCGCGAAGACACCCTGATCATCTGCCGGAGCAATAAAAGAGCGAATGCCTTCAACAATGAAATCCGGCGACGAATCCTGGGCTACGACACCGAAGTGAATGCCGGCGATTTGCTCATGTGCGTCAAGAACAACTATTTCTGGTTACCCGAGGACTCCAGGGCTGGGTTCCTGGCCAACGGTGACATGATGGAGGTGCTGCGCGTGAAGAAACAACAGGACCTTTACGGACATCGTTTTTTAGATGTCCAGGTTCGGCTGTTGGATTACCCTGACGAAAAGGAACTTGAACTAAAAATCCTTCTCGACACGCTAATGCAGGATGGACCCTCTCTTTCCCAAAAAGATCAGAACACATTTTTTGAGGAAGTCATGCTCGATTACCTTGATCTGCCCCAGAAAGCTCAGCGGATGGCAAAGATCCGTGAGAATCCGTATTATAATGCCGTGCAGGTAAAGTTTGCTTACGCCCTCACCTGCCACAAAAGTCAGGGCGGGCAGTGGGCTACCGTGTTTGTGGAACAGGGCTATCTGCCCGACGATCGTATTGACCGTGAATACCTGCGTTGGCTTTACACTGCTGTAACGCGTGCTAGTAAGAAGTTGATGCTGCTGAATTTTGCTGAAAAATTTATCCGTTGAGCTAGATTCTTTCCTCCAACAAAACCATCGCATAGGCGCTGACACCTTCCCCTCTTCCAATAAAACCGAGCTTTTCTGATGTTTTTGCTTTAACCGAAACAGCGTTGATGTTAATCTGCATCACCTCGGCCAGTCGCTTGCGAATCTCTGGAATATGCGGAGCAAGGCGAGGTTGCTCAAGGCAGACGGTACAGTCGATGTTGGCGACCCGGAAGCCAGCGGCGTAGACTTCCGCACATACCTTTTCCAACAAGAGCGCACTGTCAATTCCTTTGTAGCGCGGATCCGTATCCGGGAAATGCTGTCCGATATCACCCAGGGCCGCACCACCCAGCAAGGCGTCACATACAGCATGCAAAAGCACATCCGCATCCGAATGTCCGAGGGCGCCTTTGGTAAAGGGAATAAGAATGCCTCCGATTTTTAAGGAAAGATTTTCCTTTAGCGCATGAGTATCAAAACCAAATCCGACGCGCATCACTTATTCCTCGTTTCCGGCGGCTTTACCTTTAATTTTATCAAAGTCAAAGTGCAGGGTGAAACGCAGGGTATTTTCGAGCGGGTTTTGCTGCTCAATCGGAATCAGATAAGCGAAATCAAGACCGAAAACGCTGTAGCGCAATCCGGCGCCCAGGGTGACGTATTTACGCGCACCTTTGGTAGAGGCTTCATGGTAATATCCTGTACGGATGCTAAACTGCTTGGCGTACCAGTACTCAAGGCCAAGTGCCAGAGAAATCTCCCGAATCTCTTCACCAAAGCCGGCCGGGGCATCATAGAACGACTGCACCATTCCCGTAACCACGGAGACATTCGGATCGCGACCTTTATCAATCACAAGTTCGCCATTGGCATCGCGCACATAGCGACCGGTGCTGTCAGTCTTATAAGAGGGCGTAGTGGGCACCAGCAACTTGTTCAAGTCAATTTCGAAAGCCAGCGAGTTCGACTTATCGAAGTTATACAAAAACGAGGATCCGACCCGAAGATTGATGGGGATAAAGTCACGATCAAGGTTTTCGGTGTAGGATATTTTGGAACCAATATTCGAGATGTTTAAGCCAAAGCCAACATTCGCATCACGTTTTCCAATTTCCATTGGCTTGTTATACATGATCGACACATCGGCGGCCACAGACTGTCCGGGCTTGCAGGCAGCGCCACCAACGGTAATTCCATTTCCAGTCAGGTTAGAATAGATGTATCGAAGAGCGATACCCCCGCTGAAATTCTTGGTGAACTTGTAGGCGTAAGCAGCATCCACGGCAAATTCGTTGGGTTTGAAAGATCCGATGTCCTGTCCCAGATCATTAGTGAAATTGATATTACCCAGAGAGAAATACAGCAGAGATGCGGCTACCACCTGGCGTTCATTGATACGCTTGTACATGCCGAGGTACGCCAGGTTAATATCGTTCACCAAACCACGCAGCCAGGGGCTATAGGAAACAGCCGCACCAAAATCCTTTTCAATAAAAGCATACTTGGCCGGATTCCAGTGCATGGAATTGGCGTCGGCAGAAGAAGCCACACCGGCATCCCCCATCCCACCGCCGCGGGCGTCGGGTGCGATCATCAGAAAAGGAACCGCAGTCGTGATGGTGTTGATTTTAGTCTTTAACAGCGAGTTGGTCTGAGAATTCTGAGCAAAAGAAGAAGCAGTAAAAAATGTCAGCAGAACCAGTACGATAAACTTGTTTTTCATTTGGATAGGCTAATAGATGACACGGATAATAAATGAAAGCGCAAAGATAACGAAAAAGATTTTTGATTATTGCCTGATGCGGAAAAGCAGCGTCTGAATACAGTTAAGTAATTGATTACATGCCTATTCCACCTTTGAAACAGTGCCGGTAAACTGGCGAAATGTGCCGGTAGCGTCGGTTAACCGTAAGGTGTAAATATACAAACCGGCCGGCGCTGCTTGCCCCGCAGTCGTAGATCCTTCCCATGCACAGCACAGACTGGTGCCTTGGGCAGGGACAACAGATTCCTCATTTTCGTAGATCGTGCGACCATCAATACTGCGAATAATCAAGCGCACCCATTGTTCATCGGAGGTTTGATTGCGATCATAACAAAAACGTGTAGTGCCATTGGTTGGATTCGGGTTGGCCGTAACGTGATTCAGAGAAACATCAAAATTCTCTTTCACCACAAAGTTGATTTCCCGTTCCGAAGAATAGTTCAGCACATCCCAAGCGCGCAGGTATATTCGGTGGGGGCCCTCCGGCAAGCCGGAGAATGCATACGCCAGACTTCCCCGGGAAGGAGTACCGAGAGCAGGAACATAAAAATCATTCAACACCATCGGATTAACAAAATCATCATCCAATACCATTGATATGTCGTGCCCGTTCCCGGCACCAAAAAAATTGATGCCGTCTTCGTCTTCCAGGTCGGCGATAAAGGTCAGATCAGCGCCCGTGATGCCCCATTCGTCAAATCCCCGGTCATTGATATACATTCCAATGTCTGGCCCTGAGCCATTTCCCGAAAAGGAGTTCCCGTTATTGAGCAGCGGCAAATTTAGGATAATGCCACCCGCATCCTGATTGATGCTTTTGGCATATAAGCTCAGCCGTGCACTTCCTTCACGAAAGGAAACATCCGCTGGCAAGGTAAACCTAAAAGAAAACCGTCCGTTGGCCACTTCGGAACGACCCCTGAACAAAACATCCTGCTGGTCGGAAAACAGGGCCGGATTTGAGCCGGGATCATTCCCCAGGGTATAGACGTGCCATGGTTTATCGTACAAGACAGCCTGGGCTTCGCCATTGAAGTCAATCAGCAAGGAAGCGCTTTCATCGTGAACACTGCCCGCGAGTGTGAGTTCAGTTCCGGCAAAAAGGGTATCCGAAAAAGCCTCGTACGCGATACCGTTTATCGAATCAACACGCACCTGGTAACGGGGGACGGTCAGCCGTTGAGACGGATCACCCAGGAGGGTGAAGTTCTGCATGTACACATCCGGCGTACAGCGCGCCTTCCCGATCCGTATAATATCGCCCAGCCGCAGGCTGGCGCCTTCTTCCAGCGCCGCTGCCAGAAGGTGTGTATTCATAATCATATTGCAATTGGCATAGGCGACCCTTGTGGTCGAAAACAAGGCCGAAACCCCACCGTTTTCATTCAGCAGCAGATGCTCCCCTGCGGACACTTCAGCGGGGTTATCGTACCGGCTAAACTCGCAGGTTGCCGTAACCATAACCGGGAGATTTAGGTAGTTCTGCATAAGATGAATATCGCCCATCTCCAGCAGATGTTCATCAGTCAAGCCGGTTTCACCGCCATGACCCGTAAAATTTATCAGTAAGGCTCCCTGTTTAAATTGATCCGACAATGCCTGTCGTGCGCCCGGGTATCGATCACCCTGAGAGGTATGCTCCTGCTGATATGCATCCAGGTATATTTTTCGGATATTGAAGCTTTCTGTCAAGGTATCGACCAGGCGAACCAACTTTTCTGCCTGATCAAAATGAAGGTTCGCATCCTCATCGTCGGCAATAAATGTTATTTGATTACGCCAGGCTGCAAAATTGGAGACCTGTCCAGGAAGCGGGTTTGATGCTGGCGGAAGCAAATCTACTTCGCTGTTGTACCGCATGATTTTATCGACCAGGATCCGGGCCTCATCCGGGGAAGCAGCCGGTAAACGGCCCACGCCTACATCAATCGAACCTTTAGCCGAAGGACCTTCATCATCATCCAGTAAACCGTAAAAGTCATCCGACACAAAAGAGGCCGTGGGCAAAATAGAATTGAGTGTTTGATAGGTCGGAATATAATTAGTGTTGGAACTCAGGCGATTTTTCATATCATAACTACCATCGCCGAAAAGCAGGAGATAATGGGGCCGGCTCAGGGAATCCGTGCCGGCGTGGAGGTACAACATCCGCAGGTAGTCGCGAATTGCAGCGGGATCCTGCATCCCCGACGAAAACTCATTGTAGATCATTTGTGTTTCAAGCACCTGAACATCCAATCCGTCATTCGTTCGGCGAAAATCAGCCAAACGATCTGCCTGCTGACGAAAATCCGGATGCGTTACCACGATCAGATCGGGATAAGCGTGATTGTGTAAATCCTGATTCTCGATTGTCTCAATAAACAAGGGGCTAAAGAACCCAGTCCCATCAAAGATCACATACTCTTCCAGGCGCCCGCCCTGCTTATTAAAAGTGCATCCTGTGGACGTCACAGATACGGGAACTTCCGCTGCATCGGCCGGGTGGGTGACGTTCCAGATCCTCGACGACCCATTGAATCCGGAAACATCAAAGCGGGAGATACCGGGCTGTGCAGCCCGGCTATTTCGGAAGCTCATCTGGCCTCCGGTAAAGTTTAGCTTGCGCCCGGCGACCACCTCAACATCATCCAGAAAACCCATGGCATTCTGATCTGAAGGGATGTAGGTAATTTCAAGCAATAACTGATCTGCCGAAGGAAGGACATTAAGTGTAGCTGTTTTCATGCGGACATATTCAGCGTTTACATTGGGGTCCACTTTATTCATCGCCAGAGAAACTTGTTGACCCCAGCCCGAAACAACGAAACGAGTACTATCGTTAGCACGGGCAGCCAGCGTGGTGCGGATTATGGCCGTATCTGTTATCACTACCTCAGGAAAATCAAAAGAAAAATGATAGCTTAGTGTAGAAGAAAACTTTTGCCCAAACCAGGATCGACCTGACTTGAGCAGGTTGATCGAATCCAATTCATAAAATACATGATCCTGAAAATCGGTGAGGATACGGTCCGGCGTACCGCCAATGGCAGGCTCAAGCGTCATTCGTTTCCCCGCAACATCGCCGATGTTAAGAAAATAGCAGCTAACGTCATTGTAACTATTCATCGTATGAAGAAAGCCTGGCGTAAGCGAATCCCAGGACCAGACATCCGGACCTTCGGCAAAGAACAGGATGTAATCGTCAGGTGCATCGAAGTAACCGTCACCATTATCAACAACCTCACAGGCTATCTCGGTAAGATCATCGGGGCGGGGATCCGAAGCGTTTTCCGGAAGCATGCGACCGCCGTTACCGAACACGCGCAGATACTGACTTTCGACAGGCAAGGTCAGCCCGGCCTGAACCAACTGCGATGCCGTAAGCATATAAACACCGGTTTGGGGAACGGCCCAGCGGCTCCAGCGGCCGTTAGCGAGAACCGAATGCTCGGCAAAGGACTGAGTTATCTGAGAAAAAGCCCATGAGCCCGGGGCGAGCAAAAACGCAAAAAGCAGATACACGCGGAGACGACAAGGCATGATTGATTCTTGATTATCAGACAAAAATACAAAAAAACAGGCTTTGCGCGAAATAGACGGCCTAGCGAAGAATTACCAGTTTCTCTAGCTTTTCGGCATGGGTTCCATCGTTACCGATCACTTTAAGTTTGTATAGATAAACACCCTTCCCAATAGGGTCTCCGTAATCGTCAAGCCCGTCCCAAGGAATAGGATCCGCCCGGTAACCGGAGGTTTGGACCCAGGTATCGATTGTTTTGATCAGGCGGCCGGTGATAGTAAAAATCTGCACCTGCACATCTAAACCGCAGCAGGGTTGATTATGTTCAAACCAGAACTCTGTATAGGTTGTAAACGGATTAGGATAATTCAGAACATGGTCCAGCGCCAGGTTGGCGGCATCGGCTACAACGAAATCAATTGATTTTTCCGACGAATTATTGAACACATCCCACACCTTCATGCTCAGGTAATGCGCACCAGGTTCGAGATCATCGAAGGGGTAGCGAACCGTTCCTGACTGATAGGTATTCAGATCCGCTTCGTAGTAGTCATTCAGCACCATTGTCTTGTCGGTATTGTTATCCAACATCACGGCAATGTCGTGACCGATTCCGCTTCCCACAGTATTAACACCGCCGGAATCCGATACTTTGGCGAACAGGAAAGGGTCGGGGTTGGTAATACCACCCGAGACAAATTTATCATCGTTCAGGTACAATTCAATCATCGGACCCTCTTTGTCGGTAATGACGGCATTTTCCGTTCCCCCAATAATGAAATCCATAAAATAGCCATTTCCATCGGAAGAACCATTGGACGTATAATAGCTCATCTTTCCCTTGCCATATTGATAAGCAATATCTTTGGGTACAAGGAAGGAGAAATTGAATTCACCGGCGGTAACAGACGCTTTACCCTTGTAGATAACATTTTTTTGAAGGGTAAAATTCCGGGGAGAGCCTTCATCATTACCCAGGGAGGTGATGTTCGATCGTTTGTCAAAAATAGCCGGATACAATATGCCATTATACGTAGAAAGTTTATTCCCCAGGATATCCTGAACTTCTCCGCCAACATTGACCTTTGCCATTGCACGGATGGTATCGTTTCCCGTGCCCACGGGATGAAAATTGATTTTAGTCGTCACCACCTGATGACGCGGGTAAGCAAGTCGCATAGCGGGATCGCCAAGCAGGCAGAAATTCGCAATTGCCTCTACGCAGCCCATGCCGTTTTTGGATGTTCGGACCGCCTCCCCTAAGGCCGGGAAACCTTCGGCATCCCGTTTAAAAACAAAAGTATAAAACCGCTTATTAAGATCGGCGTTAGAGCCCGTATATGCCAGGCGGGTTGTAGTAAACAGTGCAATTCCGCCTCCTGTCGGGTTAAGCAGCACGTATTCCCCGGCCGATGTCCGACCGGGATCATCATATCGGCTAAATTCGCAGGTTGCCGTTACAAACAAGGGCAGGTTGTTGTGATTTTCCCAGCCATTAATATCAGCTACGGTGAGCACCGCTTCGTGCGCCCATCCTGTTTCACCACCGTGCCCAATGTAATTCATGATGAGCGCTCCTTTTTCTACGCGCTTATTGATGAGCTCCGTAACATCGGGATAGCGCTGCCCCCCCGGGGTAGACTCCTGTGTGTAGGCGTCAAAATAAATTTTTTCGATATTGTATTCCGGACGAAGCGTGTCGAGGATCAAGGTAATGTTTTCAGACTCACCCAGGAAATTCTCATAGCTCTGATCCGCATCGTCGGCGATAAAGCAGAGAACGTTCCGCCAGTCGGAGAAATTGGAGATGTCGGCGTTGAAGCCCGCACAAGCCACGCCTCCGTTAGACGCCAGATCCGTTTGACTGGTGTAACGAACAATTTTATCCACTACCGCAGCCGCTTCCTCCACCGATTTAACCGGAAGTCGACCAACAGCAATATCCATGCTCCCGCCCACGGCACCATACTCCAGGTCGTCGAGAAAAGCATAATAATCGTCCGTGGTGTACGAATTTGCCGGCGAAAGTGAATTAACCGTTTCCCAGGTAACAACAAAATTCGTATTATCAGCCAGGCGGTTCAGATTATCGTAGGATCCATCACCAAAAAGCAAAAGATATTTGGGGAGTTTATCCGGATCGCTGCCGGCACGATCGTAAAACATCTTCATATACGAGCGGATGGCCGTCGGGTCCTGCGCCCCGGATGAGAACTCATTAAAGATTTGGTCCGGTCGAACGACAATCACATCCAGCGCATCCTGATTTCGGTGCAAATCTGCCAGTACATTTGCGTAGGATTCAAACTCCGGCGGCGCCACGATCACCATGTCGCACGAAATACGCTGATGAAGATCCTGATTATTAATCGCTCCGACCAAGTCCGGGACAAAATAGTTATTTCCGTTATGTGCAACAAATTCCAGCAGAGAATCGGTGCGCGCCCGAAAAGCAAAAACAGATCCGGCCCAGGATCCATCGATACGGGTGATGTTCCAGGGATCGGTTACATTCCAGACGACGGCTCCTGTGGCATTTGAAAGGCTGAATTCCGTCACCCCCTTGCCAATGCTTGCCCCGTTGCGAAAGGCCAGTTGCCCACCCGGGTAGGATAAATAAGCCGTATAATTAAGATCAAAGAAGTTCAGCCAACCGACCGCGGATGCAGACCCGCCGCGGTTAAAGACATAGCGCAGCCCCAGCGAGGAGGAGGCCGGGAAGGCCACGGTATCTTCCTTCACGTGGGCGTATGTATCCGTGTAACTACTTCCCACATAGGGTACTGTGAGCTGTTGACGTTTGGTGCCATTGACCCACACATCAAAATACGATGGTGCGGCTGAGCTCAGGCTGCGCGCCAGCACTGACGATGCCAGTACCGCCGGGGAGCCGGTTACCGGAGCATGAAGATTTAAGGTAAAATCGCGGTACAGGTCAAGGTCAAAAACTTCCCCGTAGAACTCCCGTCCCGATTTGATCAGGTTCAGGGAATCATTCTCATGAAAAGCATAGGCTTGGTAGCGATCGCAGAGATAGTCCGGGCTATCCGGGAGCGAGGTCTGAACCCCTATGCGCTTACCCGTCATAGCTTTAACGGTCAGGAAATAATACCCTTTTGTGGAGTATTTATTCAACGTGTGATAAAAACGAGCCCGGGAAGGCAAATACGTCCAGTTTACAACACCTACTCCATAAAACAATATGTAATCACTTGGATCAAAGCGCCCGTCACTCTCGCCGTGCACATAAATTGCATTTTCCAGCAGGTCATCCGGCCGCGGGAGACTGTTATATTCGGGCAGCGGTTTACCCCCCTGCCCAAAAATAGCGATATTGCGCGGATCGATCTGATCAACAGCAATTCCCAAACTTTGAAGATCCGTGTAGGTCAATTTATAGATACCGTTACCCGAAACGCCGAGTTTATACCATGAACCGTTAGCCAGAACGCTGTGATTGGCAAAGGACCATGACTTAGAACCCGGAGAAGAAGATGATGTGGATGAAACCACATCCACCTGAAACGAAATAAGTTTTTCATAGGCTCCGCTGGCCGGGTTCTGGCGGAAAGGGTTTACCACCACCCGAGCCATGGGCATCTTTCGATCAATGACCAGTTTCGCTTCAATAGCCGAGGAGCTAAGCGCCTCAGAATGAACAAGCAGTTCCTGCGACTCGGAAGCACTGAGAGCCTGATAAACAGTATTTACAAGTGTTGCCGATACCTCCCTTGTTCCGAAAGGAACTTTATAAACCTTTAAAAAAAGAGGCAGTCCCGATTTTGCATCCGGAACGGCATCTGTAAACCACAGAATATTTTTTTTGGGGTGATTTGTAACTTTTGCTCCTGCCTTGTATTCCCAATCCAGCCGTTCGAAAGGAGCATCCTGAGCCACCAAATCAACACATAAAGTAATTATAATCAGCAATATAACTGTTTTATGTAGAAAATTTAGCAGGCAGGACATAACGTTAAATTTAGTATGCAAAGTTAATGATCTTCGGCAAAATAAGCAGTTATATTATAAGGAAAGGACGACCGACTATGAATAAAACGTAACAAAAATTCAAAAAAAGGGTATAAAGTCTAAAATTTATTACTTTTGCTCCAGCTTGAATTCAAAACATTTAGTATTTTTGCTAGGAAAAAATTGAAACCTTAACGAGATAAACCAGATAATATTGCTTCCATTGAGGATGTCAGGGGTTGGCATTTTCAATACACTAAGGGCGCTGTATTTCTGGTAGGCCTACAACTAAACAATTTATGAGAAAACCGTTTCGCTTTCTTCTGATCGTCATTATGCTGATATCAGTGAGGACGGCTACGGCGCAGGATCCACATTTTTCGCAGTTCTACGCCAATCCGTTGTACCTGAATCCTGCATTTGCCGGAAGTGCTGTTTGTCCACGTCTGATCTTAAATTTCAGGGATCAGTGGCCAAAAATTTCAGGCACGTACGTTACGTATAATGCCTCTTACGACCAGCATATCGACAAGATTGCCGGCGGCATTGGATTTTTACTAAATACAGACCGCGCAGGTGAAGGAACTCTCAACACCACCACCTTTTCTTTCATGTATTCGTACCGTTTGAATCTGGGGCGGCATTTTTCGATGAAAGCAGCCTTGCAGGCAACCTATTTTCAGAAATCCCTGGATTGGGAAAAGTTAAAATTTCCCGATCAGATTTCCAAGCAGCATGGGTTTGTTTATAATACGGCGGAGTTAAAGCCCGGCAACCTGACAAAGCGCAATGCTGACTTTTCGGCCGGCATTCTGGGATATAGTGAAAAGTTTTTCGCGGGCGTTGCCGTGCATCATCTCACCAAGCCCGACGAAGGTTTCATTACGCACAGCCGCATTCCACGTCGTTTGACTATTCATGCCGGCGGTGTGTTTGACCTGGTCAAGAAAGTTCGCCGTAAACGCAACGCGGAAAATCCGACCATCTCTCCGAACATTGTGTTTATGCAGCAACAGAACTTTCAGCAGTTGAACTACGGTGTTTATTTCAACCGTTATCCTTTTGTTGGCGGGCTCTGGTTCCGTCAGAATTTTAAGAATGCGGATGCCATGATTATCATGGCCGGTGTGCAGGCCAGCATGTTCAAAATCGGCTATAGTTACGATCTTACCGTTTCCAAACTTACCAACGCAACCGGTGGTGCGCACGAAGTGTCGTTTGCCCTCCAGTTCAATTGTTCCCCCCAGAAAAAGCGGGCTCGTGCAATAAATTGCCCATCCTTCTAGTTAACCTAATTCCCACTGAATTCAACCGAAAAATACATATCCATTATGAACTTTAAACGAATCCTAACGGCGGTGGCAGTCTTCTCAACTGCCTTGCTCGCGTTTACTTCCTGTAGAAAGGAAGTGTCGCAAACAACCGGATGGGCTTACAACGACCCCAGAAACGGCGGTTTCGAAGTAGTCCCCTACGAGCAGCAGGAAACAGGCCCCGGCCTTGTTCTGATTGAAGGTGGTACGTTTGCTATGGGACGAACCGAGCAAGACGTATTGTATGAATGGGACAACATCCCCCGCAGGGTCACAGTGTCTTCATTCTATCTGGACCAGACTGAAGTCCGTAACCTGGACTACTGCGAATACCTCTACTGGATCCGTCGGGTTTTCGGCGTTGATTTTCCGGAAGTTTATCAGAAAAGCGTTCCCGATACCCTCGTATGGCGCGAACGCCTGGCCTGGAATGAACCCTACGTCGAGTATTACCTGCGCCATCCTGCTTACAGGGATTATCCTGTCGTCGGCGTGAACTGGGTTCAAGCCAACAATTACTGTGCATGGAGAACCGATCGCGTAAATGAGTACATTCTGATTCGCGAAGGCATCCTCAAAATGGATCCCAACCAACAAAACGACGAAAACTTTGTAACCGACGCATATCTTGCCGGCCAATACGAAGGCATGGTGAAAAACGATCTTTACGACATGAACCCCAACGGCTCGGGCACACGTAAGGTGCGTATGGAAGATGGTATCCTCCTGCCCCGCTACCGACTTCCGACAGAAGCCGAGTGGGAATTTGCCGCGCTGGGCCTGATTGGCAACACCCTGTATGAACGTATTATCGAACGCAGAATTTATCCCTGGAACGGACATATGTCTCGTAACGACCGCATGAGCAACCTTGGCGAATTCGTCGCCAACTACGTCAGAGGTCGTGGCGATTATATGGGCGTTGCCGGGAACCTGAATGATGCGGCCGATGTTACCGCTCCCGTATATGCTTATTGGCCGAATGATTATGGCCTCTACAACATGGCCGGCAACGTGGCCGAATGGGTTATGGATGTGTATCGTCCGATCTCTTTCGAGGACCTGGCCGAATTCCGCCCGCATCGTGGAAATGTTTACATGACCCAGGTTCGTGATGCAGATGGTTTGGTTGAAGACAAAGACAGCCTTGGCCGCATTAAATTGCGGGAAGTTACCGTGGAAGAAGCAGCAGGCCGCCGCAACTACCGCGGTGCCGACAACCGCAATTACATTGATGGTGATTTTACCTCAACTATTAATTCTGCCGGTGAGTGGACCGTTGGTGACGAAGGCGGTGATATGACAGAAGATGCCCAGATGTACCAATACACGGTTACCTCCATGATTAACGATGAGGCCATGGTCTACAAAGGTGGTAGCTGGAGAGACCGTCAATATTGGATCAGCCCGGGTTCGCGTCGTTTTCTCGACAAGTACCTGTCAACATCCTATATCGGCTTCCGTTGTGCCATGACCCGTGTGGGAAGCCCGGTTGGAAATTTCTAAACGAATTTTACATGTTATTAAAACCCCATTCAACCGATGGGGTTTTATTTTTTCTGACCTATGATAAGCATCCATCAACTCTATCAATTGTTTCTGGCACATCCGCGGATCGCCACCGATACCCGGAAAATTCAGCCGGGCGATTTGTTTTTTTGCCTTCACGGCGAAAATTTTGACGGGAACGACTTCGCAGCAACAGCTCTCGACAAAGGAGCCTGTCATGCCGTAATCGACAAGCCGGCGCTGGCCGGACTACCCGGAACCCTCCTGGTAGATGATGTGCTTCAATCCTTACAGCAATTGGCCTTGTATCACCGACAGCAATTCAGAATACCCTTCATCGGTATTACCGGAACCAACGGAAAAACCACCACCAAGGAACTGCTGTCAGCCGTGTTGGCGAAGAAATTCATCGTAGCTGCCACCCAAGGCAACCTGAACAACCATATTGGTGTGCCCCTGACACTGCTGTCCGTAAACGAAGAAACGGAAATTGCGGTGATCGAAATGGGCGCCAATCATCCCGGGGAAATCGAAGATCTGTGCCGCCTTAGCCTGCCGGATGCCGGCCTGATTACGAATATTGGAAAAGCACACCTGGAAGGGTTTATCAATCTTGATAACATCATTACCACCAAAACAGCACTGTACCGTAGCGTTGCCCAAAAAAAAGGGACCATTTTTGTGAACGCCGGGGATACTGTTCTCCTTGAAAAATCAAGCGGAAGCGAACGCATTTTCTATGGCGATGGCCCAAATTCTCAGGTTCACGGGCAGATCGTGGCCACCGACCCCTTCCTGCGCATGTGTTGGAAAGAGCAAAAAATTGAAATAGGTACTCAAGTCGCCGGCGCATGGAACCTTGATAACCTTGTGGCCGCCATTAGCGTTGGCCAGTATTATGGTGTGGCAGCCAACGACATCAAGGCCGCCCTGGAATCCTATCAACCGACCAATATGCGCAGCCAGATTAAAGCAAGCGCACACAACACCATTCTGCTCGACACCTACAACGCCAATCCAACCAGTATGAGGGCCGCAATCCAGCATTTCGCGGGCACCCAACATACGGACAAAGTTCTCATTCTCGGCGACATGCTCGAGCTGGGGTCCTCCTCCGATGAAGAGCATGAATCACTACTGGAACTCGTTCGGCAAGGAGGTTTTAAGCAAGTGTACCTGATAGGATCCTGCTTTTTAAAAACCGCCAATGGCAAGGCCTATAAAAGATTCATCGACACGGAATCCGCCCTTTCCTGGTTCTCCTCGGCCGGTCTGAAAGGAAAAAACATCCTCATTAAAGGTTCGAGAGGAATCGGTCTGGAGCGAATCGTAGAATACTTATAGTTATGAATGATCAGGGAAAGACCTACCGCGTACTTGGCCTAATGTCGGGCACTTCGCTCGATGGCCTTGACCTCTGCTACGTTGAATTCTGCAAAAAGAACAAATCGTGGTCCTTTAACATCGGTCCGGCCCAAACCCTCCAATATACACCGGAGTGGCAGGAGAATCTGAGAAACGCTCCGCAATATAGCGGCCTCGAACTGGCCAAACTCCACACGACCTTCGGAAGATTCTGCGCACAGGCGGTACGGACCTTCCAAGAGGAACATCACCTCGAGATTGATCTGATTTCCTCTCACGGTCACACCGTATTTCATCGTCCGGATTTGGGATATTCGCTGCAGATCGGCTGCGGCGCTACCCTCGCGGCACAGACAGGGATTACCACGGCATGGGACTTCAGAACGGCCGATGTTGCCCTGGGTGGCCAGGGAGCCCCCTTGGTTCCCATCGGGGATCGGCATCTATTCGGCGCGTACGACTATTGCCTGAACATTGGCGGCTTTTCAAACATCAGTTTTGAACAAAACGCCAGACGTATCGCCGGCGACCTCTGCCCCGCCAACATTGTCCTGAATGCGCTGGCAATGAAAGAGGGATACGCTATGGACGTGAACGGCGAATTAGCAGGCAGCGGAACACTAATTGACGAACTCTACCGAAGACTCAACGAACTCCCCTACTACCAGGCTCCACATCCCAAATCGCTGGGGCGCGAATGGGTAAGCGAAACCATTGACCCCCTGCTGAGCGATTTCGAAAGCTGCTCCACCCGGGATCTCTTGAGAACCTTTACCGAACACATTGCCTGGCAGATCAACCGGGCCTTACCGGAGAATCCCGACATCAAACTTCTAATCAGCGGTGGAGGCGCCCTGAACCTTTTCCTGATTCAACGAATAAAATCACTGAGCAAGGTACAGGTTTTCGTTGCAGAAAATAAAATTCTGCACTATAAAGAAGCGCTGATCTTTGGATTTCTCGGAGTCTTACGATTTTTTAATGAAGCAAACTGTCTGTCATCGGTGACAGGAGCCAGCTCCGACCATTGCAGCGGCAGTCTGCACCTGGGCCGTAATCACCCGAAATAACCTACATTTGTACGAAAATCAGAAATCATGTGGGATCATATGCAGGACTTCCTTCAAGTAACATTCCTGGGCAATTCGGTGGGACGCTACATAAGTTTCGGGGTCATCATTTTGCTCGGTGTTCTGTTCAAACGCCTGCTCGCCAGAGCGATTAGCTACCTGCTTTTCCGCACCTTCCGCAGGCAAGCCGGCACCGTCGGCGTTCAGCAGTTTTACCAACTCACCCGCCGCTCGTTGGGGATGTTCCTGCTGCTGATTTTCATTTACATCGCCTGCGACCTTCTGCGATTCCCTGCTGAATGGAACCTCGCTCCGGTCAATGAATTCGGGCTCCGTATGATTCTATTTATGGTATGGGAAATATTGCTATTATCCTGTATCATATGGGTAGCTCTGAAAGTTATCGATTTCGTAGGCCTCATCCTGCTGGCCCGGGCTGCCCGTGACGAAAACAGCACCAATGATCAGCTGATTCCTTTTGCCATGGATGTGATCAAAGTGATCGTCGCTACCCTTGGGATTTTCCTGATCCTGGGCACGGTCTTTCACCTGAACGTAGGCAGTCTGATCGCCGGGCTCGGCATCGGTGGTTTGGCCATTGCGCTGGCCGCCAAAGACACCCTTGAAAACCTTTTCGGATCCTTCACCATTTTCGCCGACAAACCATTTAAAATTGGCGACCTGGTAAAGATTGGCGAAATCACCGGCACCGTTGAAAAAATCGGGTTTCGCAGCACGCGCCTAAGAACATTTGAGCAGAGCTACGTAACGATTCCCAACAAAAAAATGATCGAGGCGGAACTGGAAAATTTGACCATGCGCACCTCCATGCGGTCCAGGCTGGATCTTCATCTTGACTTTGACACACCACCCGAAAGCATTACGAGCCTCATCCGGGAAATCAGGAATGCCTTTCAGCACCATGAAATGATTATGGACGATTACGTTGTCAAACTGAATGGCTGGGGCGACAGCTCGCTTCAGATATACGTTCTCTACTATATTAAAACTTCGGATTGGGACGAATTTATGAACATTCGGGAAATGTTAAATTTTCAAATTCTTGAAATTGTTCGCGAGCAGGGGATCACGTTTGCCCGCCCGGGTCAAAGTATCTGGATTGAGAAAAAATAAGCCTGCGGTTTTTCTGTAAGCTGCTTATTTTCAAGTCTTAAATTAATAAATTGACATATTGTTGATAGATTTGACCTTTTAAAAGAAATAAAAAAAAAGGTTTATTTTATCTTTGCCGACAATTCAACCAACCATTATTCATTTAAATGTACCCTTATGTCAAATTTATTCTCAAAAGGAGGAACCGGCCGAAGGCTGGGTTTCTTTGCTTTCATCGCCGGCTTTCTTTCGCTGGTGCTGTTTCCGATGGCTACCTATGCAGGAACAGGCGCTGCCCCAACGGTGGGAGGAATCCGTATTGAGTTCATTCTGTTTGCCTTAACACTCGTAGGTGTCGCTCTGTTTCACAAACAAACGTTTTGGGTTGCCATTATCGGGCTGAGCACCATCGTCCTGTACAAACTTTTATTCATCTCCGGCTACCATTGGAGTGAGCACTTTTTAGGCGCGAATGGTTTTATGGAGCAAATCATGGACAAAGAAAACCGCCAGGGTGAATGGGGTATTTTATTAAACCTGTTTGGCCTTTTGCTTGGCTTTGCCATACTGGCGAAAATCTTTGAAGAGTCAGGGGTTCCGGATATTCTGCCGAAATACCTGCCCAACGACTGGAAAGGCCCCTTTATGCTGTTGGTTTTTGTTTTCATTTTAAGTTCCTTCCTCGACAACATTGCAGCGGCCATGATTGGCGGAACCATTGCACTGGTGGTATTTAAGAACAAGGTCCACATTGGTTACCTGGCCGGTATCGTGGCCGCCAGTAACGCGGGAGGATCCGGCTCCGTGGTAGGCGACACGACCACCACCATGATGTGGATTGACGGGGTTTCGGCCCTTGATGTAACCCATGCCTACATCGCTGCTTTCGGCGCATTGATTATTATTGCATGGTTTGCAGCGCATCAGCAGGATCACTTTCAGCAAATTGTAAAAGACGCCAATCCCAACACCAAAATTGACTGGGGACGGCTAATGATCGTGGTGCTCATCCTGGTAGGTGCGATTTTATCAAACTTCTTTTACGACATGCCAGCTCTTGGTGTTTGGATTGCCATTGTTATCGGGGCCCTGTTCCGCAAAATGCCCTGGCACGAAATCGGCGCCTCCATTAAAGGTACCGTATTCCTGATGTGCCTTGTTACGGCGGCCTCCCTTATGCCGGTGGAAGAATTACCGGATGCCTCCTTCATGACCGCCTTTATCCTTGGCTTCGTGAGCGCCGTTTTCGATAATATTCCGTTGACCAAACTTTGCCTTGATCAAGGTCATTACGATTGGGGCCTGCTCGCCTACGCGGTTGGTTTTGGTGGCTCCATGATCTGGTTCGGTTCCTCCGCCGGTGTAGCCCTTACTAACAAATTTCCTGAAGCCCGCAATGTTACTTTATGGCTGCGCAAGGGCTGGCACGTGACCCTCGCTTACATTCTCGGATTTTTTGTTCTCTTTCTTGTTTGGGGATGGCATCCTACTTCTACGAAAGAGCACAGCGGGGATCCTGTAAAAATGGACTGTCCGAAGCCGGATTGTAAATTTCACACGCCTTCCTCTCCTGCCATTTCACCTGCAGAATAAGGAAGCAAAAAATTTGTACTTTTACGGGCTGAATTATCAGCCCGTTTTTTTTATGCATTCACGGCATCTTTTTTATAGCGGCACCATCCTGCTGGTTTGCCTGATCCTTCTTCTTCGGACAACGGGACCTGTTGGTGCACATCCCCATGAAATCAGAAAAGAAAGCTCCTCCCAAATCATGTTGATCAAGGAATCCGCTACCACGTTTAATGCGGATGTTCATCCGGACGGCAACCACCTTCTTGTGACCAGGCATCCAATGGAAGAATCATTCGGAGAAGATTCTGACATCTCAGAGGTCTCTGCTGAAGCCAACGGCAGTGCGCAAATCGTTTTCGGCAGCCGCGCGTATTCTGTTCTTCATTATTTTGATAACGACAATGACTCAGACTACCTGAGGCTTTTCCGGCCTGTTATCTATCGTTGCTGTACAGATTTACTGTACAAGCAGCGCAAAATTCAACTCTGACCCATCCCCTTTCGGAGGCCTTTTTTTTATCAGGCATCCATGTCGTTTTCTCTGCGAATCGACTCCGCTGAAAGAGCGGTTAATGTACACATAATAATTGTTCGTATATATTTTCGGGTCAGCGAAATCCTTCATGCGTCGCAGGGCCGGGTTAACGGGAATCGTTTGCCAGCCGCAAGGTCACTAGAGATCTTGTGTTGATCCGACGATTAAATATAATCACAAAAATAACATTATGAAATCCTTACGAAGATATCATTCCGGGCCACCGAGCTCCGGTATAAGCAAACAGCTTTTTTTATTGTTCAGCCTGTTCTCGACGCTGGTACTGCTACCCCTGGTTACCTTGGCGGGAAACGGGGAACCTCTCTCGATTGGCGGCATTCGGTTTGAATTTATCCTGTTCGCCCTCATACTCATCAGCGTCGCCATCTTCCACAATCAAACTTTCTGGGTGGCCGTGATTGGGCTCGCTGTTGTGCTGAGCTATAAACTCATCTTCGATCCGCAATTTCATGCCTTCGATCATTTCTTCGGCAGCAACAGTTTCGCGGATCAATTATGGGGAAAAGACGCATCCGGCGAATGGATGCGCCAGGGAGAATGGTCCACGCTGGTCAATCTGTTGGGACTGCTGCTTGGTTTTGCTGTATTGGCGAAGGTCTTTGAAGAATCGGGCGTTCCGGACATCATTCCCAAATATCTGCCAAACGGCTGGATGGGGCCCTTCATTCTGCTGGTATTCGTTTGTGTTATTTCCTCATTTCTCGACAATATTGCCGCAGCCCTGATCGGCGGCACCATCGCCTTGGTTGTATTTAAAAATAATGTGCACATCGGATTCATCGCGGCCATTGTAGCGGCCAGTAATGCCGGCGGATCCGGTTCGGTAGTCGGCGATACAACCACCACCATGATGTGGATTGACGGCGTAAGCCCGTTGAATGTCCTTCACGCCTTTGTTGCCGCGATTGTCGCCCTGGGAATTACCGCCTGGTTTGCCGCACATCAGCAACACAAATTCCAACCCATTGACAAGACGACCCCAATTACCTCCCACGTGGATTATGGAAAGTTGCTGGTTGTTCTGCTGATCCTGGTCGGCGCCATCCTTTCTAATTTCCTTTACGATATGCCCGCTCTGGGTGTTTGGGTAGCGCTGATTATCGGGATGACCTTCCGCAAACTGCCGTGGAAAGAAGTTCCGGGCGCTATTAAAGGAACCAATTTTCTACTCTGCCTTGTAACCTGCGCTTCACTGATGCCGGTGGAAACACTTCCAGATGCTTCCTGGATGACCGCCTTCATCCTGGGATTTGTCAGCGCTGTATTCGACAACATCCCCTTAACCAAGCTCTGCCTCGAACAAGGCCACTACGATTGGGGAATGTTAGCCTACTCCGTTGGTTTCGGCGGTTCCATGATATGGTTCGGCTCCTCCGCGGGGGTTGCCATCACGAACAAATTTCCGCACGCGCGCAATGTCACCCTCTGGTTACGAAAAGGCTGGCATGTAACCCTGGCCTATATCGCCGGATTTTTTGTACTTTTTCTACTCTTGGGCTGGAATCCGACTGACTCAAAAAAGCACAAAGAACCCGCTGAAAATTGCCCGGCCGAAAACTGTAAGGCCCGGGAAAGCGCCATTAACGCCAAAGCAATATCGCCAAATTTGCCCATTGATCGTACTGAATAAATGAACCCCACGGAGGCTGCCGGAGCATGGCAGCCTCCGCTATTATAGTCCATCGCCATTACCATCCCTCACCTTCGGTTGTCAGGGATTTTTCGGCGCGAAAATATTTGCCTAAGTGCGGCGTTATTATTAACAAATTTCTGTTCAAAATTCCATCATAACAGCACCCTCTCCTACTTCAGATAAGACTACTTTTACCTTCAAAATCGCACATTATGCTCGGAGTATTGCTTCAAATCAGCCAGACCGGCACTGAAACGGTGACTGCCGTTACACAACCTGTTACTACAGCGCCCGCCCAAACAGGGGTGGATTCAATGTCGCTACTTGATCTCAGCATGAAAGGCGGGTGGATTATGATCCCCATCCTCTTGCTTTCGGTGCTCGCCATTTACATTTTTATTGAGCGTTTCCTTGCAGTGCGCAAAGCCGGCCGAGAAGATTCCGGCTTCATGAACAACATCCGCGAATTTATCCACGCCGGAAAAATTGATTCGGCCATTTCACTTGCCAAGAATACCGACACCCCTTATGCACGGATGATTCACAAAGGATTGCTCCGGCTCGGCAAACCACTAAGCGACATCAATACAGCCATCGAAAATGAAGGCAAACTGGAAATCGCCAAACTGGAAAAGAATATTTCCGTGCTGGCCACGGCCGCCGGTGGCGCCCCTATGCTGGGCTTTCTGGGCACCGTTGCCGGGATGGTTACCGCCTTCTATAACATGTCCAAAGCTGGCAACAACATTGAAATAGGGACCCTGTCAGGTGGTATCTACCAGGCCATGGTAACCACCGTTGCCGGCCTCATCGTGGGCCTGATCGCCTACTTCTGCTATAACATCATCGTGGCCAGAATACAAAGCGTGGTAAATAAGATGGAAGCCCGCGCCACCGAATTTATGGACCTGTTGCAGGAACCTGCTTCCTGACCTACCCTCAAACCTTTTCGCTATGGCCCTGAAAATGCGCAATAAAGTCAGCCCGGAGTTCAGCATGTCTTCCATGTCGGACCTCGTGTTTCTGCTCCTCATCTTTTTTATGCTAACCTCAACACTGGTCAGCCCCAACGCCATAAAACTGCTACTGCCCAACAGCAGCAGTCGCACCCTGGCCAAGCAAACCCTAACGGTATACATCAACGAAGCCAATCAGTACTTTCTGGAATCGAGCCCTGTTGCTGAATCCGGGCTGATCGAGGCCATTGGTGGCCGCCTGCAGGGGCAGACAGAAGCTACGCTGGTACTGCGAACCGACAAAACAGTGCCCATCCAGTATGTTGTAAACGTTATCGATGCGGTTAACCAAATCAACGATCAGCAAAAGACCAAGCATAAAGTCATTTTAGCAACCACGCCGAACCCTCAGCCCTAAATTGCGTAAAAAAAACAGGCCGCGTATGGAAACCACAAGCTTCATCGCTCTGTTCCGCCCTGTATAAAAATTCCGCATCATGAAAAACAAGAATTACAACACGCAAGGCATCATTGGCACCATCGCATTTCACGCGTTATTGGTGGCCTGTTTCCTGCTGTTCGGGTTCAGCACGCCGCTTCCTTTACCCGAAGAAGAAGGCATTGAAGTCAACCTGGGGTACAGCGACGACGGCATGGGTGATGTTCAGCCGGAGGATCCTGCATCGATGCAATCCACCAACGCGACCTCCGCAAACGACAATTACAATCTCTCGCAAAACACAGAAGAATCCGCTACACTGAACACCAACCCCAACAGAACCAATCATCAGCCAGAAACCAATCCGGTAAATACGAACATCGCCTACACCGGCCGGAACAATACCCAGGGCGGCAGCGAAGGGGTGACGGGGCGGCCCGGCGATCAGGGCAATCCCAACGGCAATCCCAACGCTACCAATCATTATGGTACACCTGGCCATGGCATCTCCTTTAAACTGGACGGCCGAAAATCAAAGAGCCTTCCGAAACCCAATTACAACTCCCGGGAAGAAGGGATCGTGGTGGTCGAAATCTGGGTCGACCGCGCCGGCAATGTGATTAAAGCCGTACCCGGGGGGCGCGGGTCGACAACCACCAATCAGGCTCTGTACAAGCTTGCCTACGAAGCGGCCCTGCGGTCAAAATTCGAAGCAAAGGATAATACCATTGAACAAAAAGGAACCATCACTTATAATTTCGTGAATCTGAATTGAGCTCCTACCAAACCACATTAGACTATCTTTTCAGCCAGCTGCCGATGTTTCACCGCATCGGTGCTGCTGCATATAAGGAGAACCTCGACAACACCCTTGCTCTTAGCAAAGCGACCGGCCATCCTGAAAAAGATTTTCCCCACATCCACATTGCAGGCACCAATGGTAAAGGTTCGATCTCTGCACTGCTGGCCTCCGTGTTGCAAACAGCAGGATACAAGACCGCCCTCTTCACTTCGCCGCACCTGCGCGACTTCAGGGAACGCATTCGCATCAACGGGAAAATGATACCCAAAGCCGAAGTGACGAGCTTTGTTAACAACTACCGTAAGGATTTTCAGGCCCTGCAGCCTTCTTTCTTCGAAATGACCTTCGCCCTGGCCATGGCCTTTTTTGCAAAAAACAAACCCGATATCGCTGTTACCGAAACCGGTATGGGCGGCCGCCTCGACAGCACCAATATTGTGCCTTCCGTACTCAGCGTGATTTCCAACATCGGTTATGATCACATGGCGTTCCTGGGCAACACACTTGAAAGCATCGCTAAGGAAAAAGCCGGCATCATTAAACCATGCATCCCCGTCGTGATAGGGGAGACACAATCCGAGACGGAGGCGGTCTTCCTTCACCAGGCACAGGAGATGAAGGCGCCGCTGGTGTTCGCCGACCAACAATACGACATCAGCCATTTCAGGCTACGAACGCATCCCTCTCCCCACCTTGTTATGGATGTTTCCAGAGGCAGCGAAGAGCATCTCAACAATCTTAAATTGCCACTGGGCGGACTCTACCAGTTGAAGAACACGCTGACGGTAATGGCGGCGATAGAACAACTACAAAAGTTGGGATACCGCATTGAACCGACCCACATTGCGGAAGGCTTTAAAAACGTGCTTATCAACACCGGCATTCGTGGGCGCTGGCAAGTGATCGGCCGCAAGCCGCTGACCATCTGCGATACAGGCCACAACCTGAACGGGGTACGTGAAGTTGTCCGGCATCTGCGTCTTTTGAACCCCGTAAAGCTGCACGTGGTATTCGGTATGGTCTGCGATAAAGACGTGGAAGCCGTTCTTGACATACTTCCCCGCAATGCCCTGTATTATTTTTGCCGGCCCGATGTTCCCCGGGGCCTGGATGCGGCGATCCTTGCGGAGAAAGCCAACGAATGCGGGCTGCAAGGATTCGCATGGCCTTCGGTTCAACAGGCCCTCGAAACGGCGCGTACCACCGCCGCTCCGGACGAAATGGTATTTGTGGGTGGCAGCACTTTTGTCGTGGCTGAAGTTGTTTAAACCTGAATGCTGTTATGATTACAATCTTGTGCGATCGGCCTACCCCCCGACATCTCTTCACGTTTAACGTGATCTTCCGTCGTTGGCTGCGCACGAGCTATCGCATCATAACAGACCAGGGTGATATTGCCGAAGGAGGACTGCTGATCCGTTACCAGACAAACGGTCAAGCCAACTCATTCTGCATCCCCAATGCCGGACTTTTAGGAGAGAAGAGCATACGCCCTATCGTTCCTGAGGTCGGCCAATGGCAAGGAAAGCCTGTTTTCTTTCCAATGCAGGATGTGCACGCCAGCCTGCCATTCGATCTGTTCTCGGCGGTGTTTTTTATGATCAGCCGCTATGAGGAGTACCTTCCTTTTACACCCGATGAGCACGGACGTTTCGAAGCGCCCATGAGTCATCATGCCGGTCTGCGTGGATTTCATCATATTCCGGTGGTGGATTTCTGGTTAAGCTGGCTTCGGCAGGCCATTGAAGATCGCTGTGGAGGACTGCTTCCGAAAGCCGACCCCTTTAACTTTCAACCCACCTACGACATAGACCAGTTTTTCAGTTATCGCTATAAAGGATTGTTCCGTAACGGGGCTGGCGTAATGCGCGACCTGGCCAAGGGAAATCTGCCGAAAGTAGGACTGCGCATGCAGGTGCTATTTGGTAACAAGAAGGATCCCTTCGATTCTTTTTCTTACCTCGACGAACTGCATCTCACCTATGGCCTGAAGCCAATCTACTTCATTCATCCGGGCACCTACGGAAAATTTGATAAAAACATCCCCCTTCAAAAGGCCATTGTTGCCCGCCGCGTTCGCGAACTGGCCGAGAAATACACCGTAGGTGTGCATCCGTCCTACATATCGGCAGGCAAGCCAACACTACTTCGGGCGGAGATGGACGCACTCGCCGCAATTATCGGATCGCCGGCAGATCGCTGCAGGCAACATTTTTTACGCATCCGCATTCCCGATAGTTTTCGCCTCTTCATGGCCTGCGGCATCCGGCATGATTACTCACTGGGGTGGGCCAGCGACAATGGATTCCGTGCCGGCACGGGACGCTCCTTCCCTTTTTACGACCTTGAAAAAGAAGAGGAAACGCCCCTGATCCTTCATCCACTGTGCATGATGGACGGTGCCTTCCGGAATTATCTTCACATGCATCCCGAAGAAGCAAAAGCACAAATCAGCGAAATCATTCGCTCATTAAAGGACACCAATAGCGTCTGCACCACCCTTTGGCACAACGAATCGCTGGGAACCTCCAGGCATTGGGCTGGTTGGCGCTCTGTATACGAACACACACTCCGGGAGGCGCTATGATTCGCTATGTAAAACACAAGGATATTGACCCCACCCGCTGGGATGCATGCATCCGGAGTGCGTGGAA
>CAZPDS010000012.1:0-45525 GCA_964585485.1 uncultured Bacteroidales bacterium | reverse complement strand
CCGGTGAATCTGGGGAACCCCGGTGAGTTCACTATCCTGGAACTGGCACAAGCGGTTATTCGTTTGACCGGATCTTCGTCGGGCATCGTTCATCATCCCTTGCCGCAGGACGATCCGTTGCAGCGCCGGCCCGACATCCGTTTGGCCGAACAACTGCTGCAGTGGAAACCTGAGATATCCCTCGAAGAAGGGCTGGAAAAGACGATAAGCTATTTTAAAAAGAATCAATTCTGATCACGTGAAAATTCTGATAACCGGAGCAAACGGACAATTGGGAAGGGAATGCCGGCAACTTGAAAGTACCTTTTCACAGCACACTTTTTTCTTTACGGATGTTGAGGAACTTGATATTTGTGACGAGTCTGCTGTGTATCAGCGGATGGATGAACTCCGACCGGATGTTGTGATCAACGGTGCGGCCTATACGGCTGTTGATAAGGCGGAGTCGGAACCGGAGCTGGCCTTTCGTATAAATGCAGAGGCTGTGGGCTATTTAGCTGGTGCATGTAAAAAGTACGCGGCCTTTTTGATCCACGTCTCCACGGATTATGTTTTTGATGGTTCTTCGAAAACACCCTATAAGCCTAATGATCCGGCCTCCCCGGTATCGGTGTATGCTGCTTCCAAACGGGCAGGGGAGGAAGGCGTTTTGTTGGCCGGCGGGCCGGCCCTGATTGTGCGTACCAGTTGGCTGTATTCATCGTTCGGACACAATTTTGTGAAAACCATGCTGAGGCTGGGCCGCGAAAAAGGCGAAGTGCGCGTGGTGAACGATCAGTTGGGCTCACCTACCTACGCCGCTGACCTGGCACGGGCACTCCTTACGGCCTTGCCCCGGCTTAGCGGAATTGAAGGCGTCGCGATTCATCATTACGCCAATACCGGTAAGATTTCCTGGTACGATTTTGCCCGTGAGATTTTTAAACAGAGCAACATCCCGTGCAAGGTTGTCCCTGTTTCTTCTGCCGAATTTCCCACACCCGTAAAGCGGCCAGCCTACAGTGTTCTCGACACCACTTCCTTTTCGCAAACCTTTGATTTGAGCATCCCGGATTGGAAAACAGCGCTTCAGTCATGCCTCACGACCCTATTATCCAACCAACAATAAGCAAGAACCTATGCCATCCTTATATCCACTGAAGTTTCATCCGATTTTTAAAGATAAAATCTGGGGCGGGCAACAAATCAGAACTGTGCTGGGGCAGGACTTTTCGCCGCGCCCTAACTGTGGAGAACTGTGGGCTCTGAGCGGTGTTCCGGGCGAAGAGTCGGTAATTGCCAACGGTTTTCTTGAAGGCAATACCGTGCAGGATATTGCAGAAATCTACATGGATGAATTGCTCGGCGATAAGGTTTATCAGGAATACGGCGAGGTTTTTCCTATCCTGATCAAGTTTATCGATACCTCCGACTGGCTTTCTGTGCAGGTGCATCCCGATGATGAGATGGCGCAGCGGGTGCACGACGAGGCTTTTGGGAAGACCGAGATGTGGTATATTTTGCAAGCTGCACCGGGTGCGGAATTGATCAGTGGTTTTCAGCGAAACACCACGCAACAGGAATTCATCGATGCCTTGCAACATAAAAACCTGAACACCCTCCTGCACCATGAGCCCGTAAAGGCAGGTGATGTCTTTTTTGTCCCGGCCGGACGGGTTCACGCCATTGGCCCCGATATTCTGCTGGCCGAAATTCAGCAAACCAGTGATCTGACCTACCGTGTATACGACTGGGACCGCATTGGCGCGGACGGCCTTCCCCGTGAGCTGCATATGGTGAATGGTTTGCAGGCGATGGACTACAGCGCGGTGAGCGATGTAAAAGTGGTCTATGATGATCTGCCGGATCGGCGCACGGAAATCGTGCAGTGCCCCGCCTTTACAACCAACCGTTTAGCCTTACACAAGGGCGTTTCTATTGATTATTCGGAGCGTGACTCCTTTGTTGTGCTGATTTGCCTTAGCGGATCGCTGGTGGTGGAGTATGCGGATGGGCGCGAAGAGCTACGACCGGGTGAAGCCCTCCTGGTACCGGCTGTACTGGAAGGTGTAAATCTTAAACCCAGGGACCAGGCTGTAGTGCTGGAAGTATACATGCATTAAGCAG
The DNA here is from genome assembly GCA_964585485.1 of uncultured Bacteroidales bacterium. GTDB lineage: Bacteria > Bacteroidota > Bacteroidia > Bacteroidales > CAIWKO01 > CALGYY01. The sequence goes on along the minus strand of CAZPDS010000012.1, from coordinate 43,419 downwards.
AATCGCGATGAGAGAAATAGCAAAGAAAAGCCTGTCTGATATTCGTTTCTGGCTCTTGCTGTTCCTCCTCCTGCGTCTCTATGGGATCAATCATCCTCCCCTTGAAGTAGCGCACAACTGGCGGCAAACCACGGTATGCATGGTGGCTCGCAATTTTCTGGAAGCCGACGCCTCTATTCTCTATCCCCGCGTGGATATGGCTGGCGATAAGTCCGGTATCACCGGGATGGAGTTTCCCTTACTGAATTATGGGATTTACCTGATTTCAGCTGTTTTTGGGTACGACCATTGGTATGGTCGGTTTCTTAACCTTATTATTTCTACCCTGGGCGTTTGGTTCTTTTATCGCCTGGTCCGTTTTTTCTTTACTAAACGTACAGCGCTGTATGCCTCTCTGCTGCTGATGTCGTCGCTCTGGTTTATGTATGGACGGAAAATTATGCCGGATACGTTTGCTGTATCGCTGGCGTTGGGGGCTTTTTGGATGACGGTTCGTTTTGTTTATCCCCTAAGGCCATCCTTAAAATACGCCCTGCTCAATTGGGTGATGATCGTCGTGCTGGCGGCCGCCGGCGTGGCTTCGAAGCTGCCGGCCGCCCTGGTATTGGTTCCGGTGGGTTTGCTGTTTTTCGACAAAACCATAAGTGAGCATCGGAAATGGTGGACGGCTGCCGCTTTCGTGTTGGCGGCGGTACCTGTGCTATGGTGGTATTTTTGGTGGGCGCCGGGCCTGACGAGGACTTTCGGGTATCAGCATTTCTATATGGGGGTTCCACCATTGGAGGGTCTGAAACAAGTGTTCTCTCAGCCCCTGCAACTGGCTAAGCAGTTTTATGATGTGCCTCTTAAATACACCGGTTTCGCGCTCTTTCTGCTGGGAATCCTGCTAATGCTCAGAAACCGGAACCGAAAATTACTTTATGCTGCCGGTATCAGTCTCATTCCTTTTGTGGCCTACCTTGCGGCGGGCGGCGATACCTTTATCCGCCACAGCTATTATATGATTCCCCTCGTGCCGGGTATGGCCGTCGTGGCTGCCTATGGTCTTTCCTTATTCCCCTGGCGAAAACTGATACCGCTTTTGTTGTGTATCGTTTGCCTGGAAAATGTGCTGAATCAGTGGCAGGATTTCGGGATTAAGCCAGCGTACAAGGCCGTGGCGGGTCTCGCACCTGCTATCGATACATATACCCCGCGCAACGCCCGTATTGCAGTTAATTGCGCCCCCGTTCCCAGCCCGCTTTATTTTGCTCATCGTAAAGGATGGCTGTGTACCAATCTGGAACTTCAGGATCCGGCGTTTAGGAAGCACTTGAAAATAAAGGGTTGTACAATGGTAGTGGTGCTGAAAAGGGCTTTTGGTGAACCGGCTTTGCTCCCCTTGCGAGTTGCGCAGGATACGCCAGATTGGGTATTCTATTATTTATAAACTTACGTTGCGACCTATGAAATTATTTTTCCGCCAAATTGTTGAATATTCCCTGAAGCGGCGTCTTAAAGAAAAACGACGCACCCCGGCGCTTGTGAAGGCCGAATACATAAGTGCCCGCGTGGAGGTCAGCTACTTTTTTAAAAGCAGCCTTTTTATGCTGCTGGGCGTGATGTCGGCGGCTTTCGGTCTTAAAGGCTTTCTGTTGCCGAACAGTTTTATTGATGGTGGCGTAACGGGCATCTCGCTTATCACATCTTCGGTTTCGGGGGTTTCCTTGTCCATCTTACTAATCCTGATAAACCTTCCGTTCATGGCGATTGCCTGGTATCAGGTGGGACGAAGTTTTGCTCTGCGCAGCATGGGTTCTATTATTTTGCTGGCCATTGCGGTTCACGCATTCCAGTTTCCGGCCATCACAGAAGATAAATTATTGATCGCCTTTTTCGGAGGTTTCTTTCTGGGCCTGGGAATAGGATTGTCTGTCAGGGGTGGCGCTGTGCTCGATGGCACCGAGGTGTTGGCGGTGTATATCAGTAAAAAAACACCCATGACCATTGGGGATGTAATATTGGTTTTTAATGTTATGATATTCTCGGTGGCCGCTCTGGTTTTCACGATAGAAATTGCGCTTTACGCGATACTCACCTACCTGGTGGCCTCAAAAACGGTCGATTATGTGGTAGAAGGTATTGAAGAGTATATTGGCGTTACAATTATCTCAGAGAAAAGCAACGATATCCGCCTCGCCATTATCGAAAATCTGGGACGGGGTTGCACCATCTACGAGGGTAAGAAGGGTTTTGCCAAACGTGGCGACCCCCTTAAAAAGACAGAGATTGTCTATACCCTGGTGACGAAGCTGGAAATTTCCCGCCTGCAGGCTGAAATCGACAAGATCGACACGGATGCTTTTGTCATCATGCACAGTGTCAAAGATGCCAAGGGGGGGATGATCAAGAAAAAGCCGTTGGCGCGTTAATTGTGATAATAACTCTTCGTACCGGAGGTTATAGTACTGGATTTAACAATATTTCATTATAATTTCTTTTAATTTTCGTTATTTTTGAAAAAACTTAATCTGCAATTATGAAAAAAATCATGTTACCCATCGCGGTCGTATTGCTTTTTGCTGCCGCCTGCAATTCGGGGGAACCCAAAGAAATGACCCCGGAAGAAGAAACTCAGTTCGTCCAGGAAGAGGCCAAAGCCGTGGATTCTTCGGTGGCTAAAGTAAATGAAGATGTTACGACAGCCGAAGGCGAAGTCGATGATTTATTAAATGGAATTTAAAAGGAGAATAAACATGAAAAATGTAGGAAGTATTTTACTGGCAGTGGTTTTTTTGATGGCCACCATGACGGCCTTCGCCCAGGGAAATGGCCAGGGCAACGCCAAAGGAAAAACCCAACAGGTAGCTCCCAAGCCACCGCACCCGAAGGCTCCTCATCCGCAGGCGCCACAAGGCCCCAAGAAACCGCCGACACCGCCTAAACCAGGCGAAAAGCCACAGGGTCCGGCCAACGTTAAACAAACCCCCCTGCCTCCAACTCCGGATCAGGCCGGCAAGGGCGACAACGTGGCGAAAGGTGAAAAACCCGATGCTGAAGCCAAAGGCAATGGCAATGGCAATGGCAATGGTAATGGTAATGGTAACAAGGTGGACAAAAACCCCAATAGTCCGGGTATGGGCCATGCCTATGGAAAAGAAAAAGGCGATATGAGCGGACGTGAATTCGGCCAGCTGCGCTCCGAACAGGCAAAGAAAGAAATGTCGGGCAAGCTCGACGAAGCTAATTCTAAATTGGAAGCCGAACAAGAGCGCGTGGATGCTATGCAAAGCAAGGTAAATGCGGCCAAGGAAAGCAACGAGGCCAAGTACAAAGCTAAAAAAATCACCAAAGCCGAGTATGAAGCCAATCAGGCTAAAATTGAACAAGCCCAGCAAGTTGTACGCGACACGGAAGCGAAGGTGAAAGCTGAAAAGAAGAATGTTAGCTCAGCAGCGGAGCAAATTAAAGGCAAATAGTCATTGAGAATATTACTTCCGAAAGAGCGGTAAAGTGTTAAAAGGTCGTCGGTTTTTGACGGCCTTTTTTTTATGCCGTTAGTCCGGCAATATATCCGGTGGAGAAGGCAATTTGCAGGTTGTATCCTCCTGTATCGGCGTCCAGATCAAGTACTTCGCCGCAAAAGAAAAGGCCGGGGACGAGTTTCGATTGCATGGTCTTCGGATCCGTTTCCTTTGTGCTGACGCCGCCCGCGGTAATAATTGCTTCATCAAACCCGCGCGCACGGGTAATGCGGAAACGCAGATCTTTTAGTAGCAGCCGGAGTTTCTTGCGCTCAGCGGCATTGAGTTGATTGGCGGCTTTGTCCGCCGCAATGCCTGTGCGTTCCAGAAAAACGGGGATCATCCCGGAAGGCATCAAAAGTTTAAGCAGCGACTGAAAACTTTTCTTACCGTGCTCGTCCATATCTCGCAATAAGCGTACATCCAGTTTTTCGTGGTCCAGCGCCGGTTTTAAGTCCAACGAAAATTCTAATGGCCAGCCGGCTTTAATTTCCTTGCTATAGCGCCGGCTTAGCGTTAGGATGATGGGTCCGGTGAGCCCAAAGTGCGTGAACATCATTTCGCCAAACGCTTCACCCAATTTTTTGCCCTGGTGCCAGACATTAATCTGAACATTTTTTAACGAGATGCCTTGCATCTGTTGCGCCAGTTTCCCTTCGGTTTCCAGGGGTACCAGGGCCGGACGAACTTCTTCGATGCTGTGGCCGACACGACGAGCCAGCTGATAGCCGTCGCCGGTTGAGCCTGTGGCGGGGTAGGAGGCGCCGCCCGTGCTGAGGATCACCGATTCGCATTGCAGCGTTGATCCGTCTTCCACTTGCACTCCGCTGATCCGGCCGTCTTTGGTGAATATCTCGCGCACCGCGCAGTGTGTGCGAATTTCCACACCGTGTTCACGGGCTTTTCGCTGTAGGGCTTCAGCAATATCAAGCGCTTTTTCACTTGCCGGAAAAACGCGTCCGCCTTGTTCTGTGACAACTTCCACACCGGCTTCGTGGAAAAACCCGATCAGTTCCTGCGTGAAAAAGGTGGAAAAGGCATATTTCAAAAACCGTTGATCGGGCCCGGTTTTTTTTAGGAATTCCGACTGTGGCGCCACATTGGTGAGGTTGCAGCGACCCTTGCCTGTGATGCGCAGCTTACGCAAGGGCTTCTCCATTTTCTCCAGAACCAGCACTTTTTTGCCGCGCCGCGCTGCCGTAATGGCGGCCATCATGCCGGCAGGTCCGGCCCCGATGATGATGATATCGGCCATGTTATAGTTCAAACCATTTTTGCACCATCGCATTTTCATCGATGTTGCTGGTCTTGTGCCTGAACTCGTTGGTTTTTGGATTGTAGATGTATTCTTTTGACCAGCGGTTGATGAGTTGTTGAATCACCTTGATGGCATCGATTACCTGCAGCAATTCTTCGTTGCGCATGGTAGGATGTAAAGATAAACGAACCCAGCCGGGCTTCTCGCTCAGGTCGCCATGGTTGATGAGATCGGTGATGCGTCTGGATTTTTCGTAGGTGACATCCAGCAGGTAGTGACCGTAGGTGCCGGCGCAGGCGCATCCGCCACGAACTTGTATGCCAAAGCGATCGTTGAGAATTTTTACGATGAGATTGTAATGGATGTTTTCAATGTAAAAGGAAATCACGCCCAGACGGTTTCTGACATTATCGGCCAGTATGTGCAGCCCGGGAATGCCGGATAATCCTTCAAAGGCGATCTTCAACAGTTGCTGCTCCCGCTTTTCGATGTTTTTGGTGCCCATCTGTTCCTTAAGTCGGATGGCCAGTGCGGTGCGTATCGCCTGCAGAAATCCCGGCGTGCCACCGTCTTCCCTGGCTTCAATATCGTCGAGGTATTTGTATTCGCCCCAGCGATTGGTCCAGTCTACTGTTCCACCCCCCGGCTGATCCGGCGGCATGTGCTCTTTGTATAGATGACGGTCGAAAATTAGTACGCCGGAGGAGCCGGGACCACCCAGGAACTTGTGCGGTGAGAAAAAGATGGCATCCAGCTTTTCTTCTTTTTTCCGTGGGTGCATGTCTATGTCGCAATAGGGTGCCGATGCGGCAAAATCCACAAAACAAAGACCACCGTATTTGTGCATCAGCGCCGCCATCTTGTGATAGGGCGTGTGTACACCGGTAACGTTACTGCAGGCCGAAAAGGATCCAATCTTCACCTTACGGTCCTTGTATTTAATCAGTTCTTTTTCCAGGTTTTCCAGGCTCACCAGCAGGTTTTCATCCGGCGGCACCACCACCACTTCAGCGTTGGTCTCAAACCAGCTGGTGTGGTTGCTATGATGCTCCATATGGGATACGAAAACGATCGGCTTTTCAGATTTTTGCAAACAATCGCGGTGCATAATTTCACCACAGGTGCGCAGCCCCAGAATGCGTTGCAACTTATTCACGACGGCCGTCATGCCAAACCCGGCGGTAATAATGACATCATCCTTGCCGGCGTTAACGTGTTCTTTAATGATGTGATGAGCGTAGTGATAGCTCTTGGTCATGAGCGTGCCCGTAATGCTGGTTTCCGTATGGGTGTTGCCTACAAAAGGGCCAAAAACATCACTGAGCTGCTCTTCAATGGGGCGGTAGAGCCGCCCGCTGGCAATCCAGTCGGCATAAATCATACGAACCCATTTGTTGGGTGTTTCAAACTCCTGTTCAACACCAATGATGTTTTTGCGAAAGGGCTCGAAATATTTTTCCATAGTACCTGTTCTGTTTTTTTTAGGATGGTAAAAGTACAATATTTCCGCGGTACCCCGATTTTTTTATGCAGGTAGTGAATTAGTTGATTGGAATGATTGTATAAACAAGTGCTTGCAATTTTCAGATTTCATTACATTTGTGCCATGGGGCGAATACTCTGCATCGGCGAAGCCGTCTATGATATTATCTTCAAAAACGATAAACCCGTTGAAGGCCGGCCGGGTGGCGCCATGCTGAATTCATCTGTTACGCTGGGCCGGCTTGGCTTGCCTGTTTTCTTTGTGGGAGATTTTGCGGAAGACTATGTTGGGAAACTCTGTTGCCGTTTTCTTTCGGATAACGGGGTTAATACAGATTACGTTAGCTTTTACCCCGGCGCGCGTTCACGAATTGCACTGGCTTTTTTGGATGATGACAACAATGCCGACTACGCTTTTTACAAAATCGCCGCTTGCCAACCCTCCATTCGTTTCCCGGAGCCGCTGGCGGATGATATTATTCTTTTTGGTTCCTGGTTCGGCATAAAACCCGCGATCAGGAGCGAACTGGCTGCTTTTCTTTCCAGGGCGCGACAAGCCGGAGCATTGATAGTTTATGATCCAAATTTTCGGAAAGCACATCTGGATCACCTTAAGCAGGTGAAACCCTTTATTGATGAGAACATCCGATTTGCCCATATTACCAAAGGTTCGGATGAAGACTTTCACTATATTCTTGATACAAGCGATGTTTCCAAGATACACCGTTATGTGCATCATAACAATTGCCGTCATTTAATATATACGGCAAATCGCAACGGGGCCTGGCTCTTCTCGGGGGCGGAAACAAGGCATTTCCCGGCCCTGAAAATAAAGCCGGTTAGCACGGTGGGTGCCGGGGATAGCTTCAACGCAGGGATGCTTTATGCGCTGCACCAACGCGGGGTGAGCCCGTCGACCTTGGACGATCTTACCGCAGACGACTGGTCGTATATTCTGCACCACGCCATTCGCTTTGCCTCAGAAGTATGTGGTAGCTACGATAATTATATTTCCGCCGACTTTGCCGCCACGCTGTCTGGAAAATAGCCCGGTGTTTTTGTCATACCGGGCTATTTTTCTTACATACTCGTTATTTAATGATAATGGGATTTCGATAGACCCCTTTCTCATTACGGATTTCCAGCACATACATCCCGGGCGCAACAGCGGAGAGCATGATGTGGATCTGTCCTCCTTCAATTGTATGACGCTGTGCGTAAATAATCTGTCCGGTAACATTCCGCAGGCTGACGTCGGCCGAATTGTCGGAGTTTTCCGCAATGTCCGTCAGTATGGTGAAATAGCCATTGTTGGGGTTCGGAAAGATTAAGCATTCGAAGCCACTGGCATTTTCATCAACACCCGAAAAATAATCAAAAGGATTCGACAGGGCTGAGCATCCGTTGCTGAAGGTGACTTCAAGCTGGTAAATCCCGTGCGCTGAAAGCAGTAATGTGCTATCGTTGGCAGCGGGAATCGGATTGCCGTTGTAATACCATTGGAAGTTCTGCCCGCTAAGCGTTGTGTAGAGGGTTAAACCCGTGAGCGCAATAGCAACATCGGGAACCTCAATGAACTGAACGCTTAAGGGGGCGGATTCACACTGATGCAGTACCGTTGGGACAACGGCTATGTGGGCAAGGCCCGCATCCATACTGCTGATGCCGGCAATGCCAAGGGCCAGCGCAGGCGTGTACACCGGATCGGTATGACCTAAACCCAGTTGGCCCTCCATGTTTTTGCCCCAGGAAAAAACATTCATGTCGTTACGCAGGGCATAAGATGCATATTGTCCGGCAACGACCTTTTCGGCGTGGCCGGCCCGATTGATTCGAACCGGGTAGAGCCGGGTTAGGGTGCTGCTATCGCCAATTTGTCCAAAGGTGTTTCCGCCCCAGCAATAGACATGGCCGGCGGAATCCGTGGCTATACTGTGTTCCAGACCACCATCGAAACTTACCACACCAATGGGTAAGGGAACTTTGACCGGCACATTTTGGCCAACAATATCACCGGTGCCAAGCTGTCCGGCGTTATTTGCGCCCCAGACCCACAGGGAGCCATCGGCTTTCAAAGCCAGGGCATGGTTTCCTCCGGCCCGAACGGCGACAACATTGTGCAGGCCGCTTACTAAAACAGGCGTGCTGGAGTTGGTCTGGGTTCCATCACCTAATTGTCCATACTGGTTGCGGCCCCAGGCATAGACGTCGCCCGTAGCAGTCACGGCCAGACTGAATTCATCGCCGGCGGCAACATCAATAATATCAGATAATCCGGGAATGGGCATGGGGAAATTGGTGGTAAAGAAGTTTCCGAGGCCCAACTGACCAAAGGTGTTGTCGCCCCAGGCCCGCAGCGTCCCGTTGCTGAGCAGGGCCAGGCCATGGCGAGCACCGGCACCCATCCGAAGGGCGTCGCTAATGCCACCTACACCGACCGGCACAAGGGCATCGGTGAAATTCCCGTTGCCGAGGGCTCCGAATTCATTTCGCCCCCAGGCGTAGAGTTCTCCGTTGCTGCGCCGGGCTATTGTAAACTCATCCCCGCAAGCTACCTCCGAAACGGATGTCAGCAGATCCGCTTCACGGAAATTGAGAGAATTGGACAGGCTGTTGTTGCCAAGCTGCCCGGCGCTGTTTTCACCGGCCGACAGACAAATATTCTCGCCCAGATGGGAAGCCAGTACCGTCCATGCGCCGGCGTCGGTGGTGTAGAACTGGGATCCGGTGAGTTCGGGAACCAGCGTGTTATTTAAGTACCAGGCCAGGCTGCCACCGGTGGTGCATTGCACCAATACAGAGTCGCCCTCGCATACCGGAGTCGCAGGATCTGCGTCGATTTGCGGAACTTCGTAAACATGAACAACCCACGACGCATTGGAAGTCTGCGCGCAGGCCGTCGCCAAAGAAGTGCCCGTAACGCTGATGGTTTGTCCGTTGCTAAGTCCCGATGACATGAAAGTACCGGATGTTGAGGGTGGTCCCTGCAACAAGCCATCGACATAAAATTCATAAAGATCTGCACCCGAGGCCGCAAAGGTCACTTGGTCGCCGGCACACACGGAAGCGGACGGTTCATTGCACGTAAGTTGAAGATCCATTTGATTCACCGGTAGCTGGAAAATGGTGTCAGCGTTTAACCAGCAGGCCCCGTTGCCGCCGTATAAGGCAACGGATTGCCCCGGCTCAAGGTTAGAGGTACTAAAGACGGAATCATAGGAGACCGGGATGCCATCGAGGTAAAAAATATAGCCCGAAGCGCCCTCGCCGGCAAACTCTACCGTATCGCCGTAACAAAGGCTGTTTCCGCTTAGATTATGCGTGAAAGAAAGACTGGGGTAGTCATTGACGTCTACGGTATAAGCCGTATCTGCCGTCGAAACGCAATTGTTTTTATAAGCGTTTACGGATATTATCTGGCCGTCGCTGAGGTTGGCTGAACTGAAAATATTATTTCCAGACGCGGGGCCTGTCGAAATTCCATCCACAAAGAATTCGTAGCTGGTAGCTCCGGAGACCATCAATTCCAGCGTGTCGCCAGTACAATAACTGAGGGGACTGAGCGGGATGAAGTCGACAATGGGCAAGGGGTGTACCGTGATAGGATAGCTGCTGCCAGAGAGGGCGGTGCATTGTCCGGTGGTTCCTGCCATGGTGATTACAGCACCCGTAGTTAGTCCGTTGCTGGTGAATACGGAATCGTTGGATGCCGGGCCTTGTGACGCCCCGGTGACGAAGAATTCATATAAATCAGCTCCCTGCGCGATGAACTGAATGCTGTCGCCGGCACAAAGGGTCAGGTCGGCATCGCTGCAACTCAGGGTGGGAATGGGATAGGGGCGAACCTCCAGGGTGAAGTTATTGGACGATTGCCGGCTGCAGCCGAAGGTGGTCTGGGCTTCCAGTGTTACTACGTCACCGTTGTTTAGACTATCAGTGTTGTATATCGTGATGCCGCTGAAGGGGGTCAACTGAACGCCATTCAGGAAGTATGCATACATATCGGCTCCGCTGGCGGTAAAGCTTACCATATCGCCTTCGCAAATTGATGTATCGGGATCCGAACAGGTGAAAACCGGCAATGGAAGCGGATGAACCACTACACTCAATCCGGACGGGGTGCAGGCTCCGGCCGTCCCGCTCACACTAATTACCTGGCCATTGGTCAGACCTGTGGCGTGAAATACAGAATCCGGACCCGGTGATCCCTGCGGGGATCCGTTAATACTGAAAAGGTATTGCGAATCGCCGTGGGCGGTGAAGTGAACCGTATCGTTAGCACATATAACAGGGTTGCTGTAAGTCCAGCTAATATTTGGACGAACATCAATAGTGTAGGTCGTATCGCCAGGTGCAGAACAATCACCGAGGGTTCCGCTGACACTAATCGTTTGCCCGTTTTCAAATCCGGAGCTCACAAACTCGCCCGGGTTGGTTGCTGCGACCGAATCACCATCGATAAAAAACTGATACGAAACAGCGCCCAGGGCCATGAAGGTAACAGATTGCCCATGGCAGATAATGCCGTCCGGTTCACTGGTGGTGAGCACTACGTTGGGGGTCGGATGAACCTGGTAGGAAATATCTCCGGAGGTGGCGGAACAGCCTTCCAGACTGGTTCCTGTGACGCTGAAAATATCTCCGTCCTCAATGGCTGACGAAGTGATGCTGCTTAGGTAGGTCGTATCGCCCAAGGGCGTACCATTTAATAGATACTGGTAGTAAAGGGCGCCGGAAGCGTTCATAGTTACAGCGTCTCCGTAACAAAGGCTATGGTCGGCCTCCGAACTGCTGAAGTTAATTAGTGGCGTTGGGTGAACCGTGATCGTCAGTGTATCAGTGCTGAAATTTCGGCATCCCGTGAGGCTGTTGCGACCGAAAAGCGTGTACTGATCCTGATCCGCCGGGGCTGCAATATCCCAATGGTTGGTGCCACTAAGTGAATCGGCAATGCCGCCGTTCAGGTAAAGTTCATACTGGTTAGCCCCACTCGCGGAAAGGGTAATAATTTCGCCCGAACAGACCGCTGTGTCTGGATCGCCGCAGCTAAGGTTGACGACCGGAAGTTCATCCACGGTGATGACAAAGTTGTTGCTGTTGGCCTTGCAGCCAAAGTCATCAACAATGACAAAAATTTCTTCACCGTTGGTAATCTGGTTGGTTATTAAGAATGTGTCGGTGACGGAAGGCAGGGTGTCATTGCCAAATACATAAGCAAAGGAGGGATTCAGGTTGTCCGACAACGCGGTCAGCGTAATGCTGTCGCCCCGGCATATCTGGTAATCCGAAATGCCATCGGCAAACGCGACTGTGAGCTGAATGTCGGGTTTCCGGACAGTAATCGTGTCGCGGAAAATATCTACGCATCCGGTGGCCGTATCCGTGGATGTCAGGCTGAGGTAATACTCGTCGTTGCCGCTGTACAAATGGATAGGTTCGTAATTGTACGTTGTATCGTTATCACCAAAAACCCACATGAACGCAAGATCCGTGATATCTGCGCTCAATGCCGTGGTGGTGTTTTGAAAATGAATGCTGTCGCCGAAGCAATTCGGTGTTTCGTAGGAAAAACCGGCATTGGTGAGTTTTAGATTGCTAAAGGTCCAGTTGCTGTTACCACCCTGGTTGGTGCTGTAAATGGCCAGCGCCGTAGGGAAGGCACTAATGTCTTTTACATTCAGGCAAAGGCCATTTATAGTATCCCCGTTCATGTCACGAAGACTGGCCGGACTGCCCGGGGCCGTTGTCTCCAGCGACAAAGAATCCGTACAGGCTCCGTTGATTACCAGACTGTCGAATACCTGTGTGATGCCGGCTGTAAGGCGAACATGCAATCCGGGGTTGAATTTGAGGAAGTGTACGGTATCTGAACTTAAGATGTCGGCATAAGCATTTACCTGGGACTGTCGCTTATGGCGCGATTGAAACTCCACTGAATGATAGCGGTGACCGCCGCCATCAAAGATGCTATGAAGAAATGAACTATCATTCAGTACCAGTTCCGAGGAATCCATGCTCAGGCGCAGCAGACCAGGTGGCTGCATCAGAAAAGCATACGTGATGTTGATTTTACTGTTGGCCAGGTTAATGTTTTTCTGCCGCTCTCCCGACGTTTCAAATATTCCGGTATTAATGTTGTTTTCCCCGGAGATAAAGGTCCCTGACAGTATCGACACTTTGTTCTGCCATCCGGTGTTCAGATCGCCTGTTAACTTTAAGGTATCCGTCAGGTTCGCCGCTTGCACACTGAGGTTGACTTCGAAAACTTTACACAGCGGGTTTAGGGTGGCGTTGGTGCTATTGTGTTGGAAGATGAGTTTGGGCGCATTCTCATGTGCAGCCGGGTAGTTCTTGGAATGTAACAGGCTCAGCGATTCGCACAACTGAACAGATCCGGAACAGAACAGCGTGCCCTCCAGTCGGAGTTTCGGCGATCCGGCTATGGAATCCTGCCATAACATGGCACGGCAGTAAGCACTTTTTGAAATGATCACAGAATCATAACAGCCGGGAGCCGCCAGTCGGCTTTTTTCGAAGAATACGGTATCCTGCGGGCCGGGGAGGCAGGTGGCCGGGATACTATCGTATTCCCAGTTGCCGGCCTGATGCCAATCGCTGGAAACGAGTCCGGTCCAATAAAACTTTTTGCCCGCACCTTCAGGGGTAATTATCCAGCCCGTGGTTTTCCCCAGTGCGTTGGACGTGGCGGCTGTGTATTTGCGTTTTCCGCTTGTGTCGGCACACAAATTACGCAGTATAACATTGCTGATAACAATGGAATCCTTGTCTGTGCTGCAGCGAAATACGGCTGTATCGATGCTTCCGGAATAGCCACTCAGGCTTATCCGTTGCTGACAATTTCCGCTGGCAACAAGAGAATCGAAGTTGATGGTGCGAAGGGGTTCGAATTCCACCGTAGTGCCGGGTGCCACCTTAAGCAGGCTGCAGGCACTAATACCATTGGCGATGCGGACGGAGGCGGCGCGGATATCCAGGGTGTCGAAGACCTGGTTTCCGGCATCCATCAAACAGAGCTTAGACCCTGAGCCGACAATACGGATAGCGGCGGCCGTATCCGTTATGGTGAGGTTGCTGCCGCTGGCGCGCCAGGTGGTATCGGATCCGTTCAGCACGAGGGTACTGTAGGAATAATCGAGGGTACGGGGTAGTGTTCCATCTGTAATGAAGGCATTGCACCTCAGGTTGTTATTATTCAGTAGCAATTTTCCGGCGCGCAGCGTCAGTCTCCCCTTAAGATTCAGGGTGTCGGTCAGCAACCAACTGTTGCTTCCGTCGATCAAGATCGCACAATTCAGATCGGCGCGCGGGGCGTTTATCGTGTTTGTATCGCTGGCGGAGGACTGCAGCAGCAGGCCGCCAGCCTGGATGAATCGCACGTGTTCATTCAATGCGATATCGCCTGTTATCACCAGATGGCCGCTTCCGTCCACCAAACCCATATGCGTAGTGTGTGTCCACGAAATATCATGGCAATAGGCATTTTCAGGAATGCTGACAGTGGCATTGGCCGGAAAGGAAGCGTTGTCGAAAACTACGTTGGTATAACGGTTCGGAAGGCAGGAGCTGTTCGGCGCTCCACCGCTGGTCTGCGCCCAGTGACCCGGGTCATTCCATTTACCACTGCCCTGCACCCAATACAGCGTATCGGCGGTGAGGGGCTCATTGATAGTGATACCGCTGACGTTGCCTTCGTTGTAACTATTGTTGGCCGTCAGCGCTGCACCGGTGTGCCGCAGATTTCTTATTTTGAGAAAATTCAACGTATTGGAAAGGGTGGTTATCAATACAGGACGCAGGGTGTCACAGATCGCACCATCGCCGCAATCGGGGCAGGAGGAGCAAAAGGCACGGAGGTAGTTGTAGGTTTGGCAATCAGATGACGACTGAATGTTGTCGGCGGTAAGCGTTGTCCCTCGCGCAATGGCAAGGTTGGATCCGTTGCCGAGGTGAAGCAAACTCGTTCGTAAGGGGTGATACAGCAATACGTAAGTGGAGGGAAGGTAAATCCTCCGAAAACGGGCGATAGCATCCTTGCCGCTGGCAATACTGACGGTGTCGATACCCGCGTAATCAAAATATACATCTGCTGTGTCGGCTATCAGGGTCAGTCCGTTAGATTGCAATTTTAACGTAGAGTCCGCGGCGGTCAGGTGAATAACCGAACTGGAAAAATGCAACGTGCGGGCCAGGGCGGAATTGCTGATTAGACGGGCAGCGGTGATGGTTTTTCCGTTAGTGTACAAACTGCCCCCACCGGTGAATTCAAGGTTCCCGGCAATATGCAGTGGATTCAACACATACATTTTTTTGCTGCCTTGCAGAATCAACTTGCCCGGAAAACTGTTGCTGTATGGATTGATGTAGTTCTTGTCGATGGAATAAAAATTACAACATACCGGCCCGATCTGGTGAAAACCCAGGGTGGGGGCCAGGGCCATCGAGCCGCGCACAAATAAGGTGTCGGAACTGTACCAGTCCGCCTGCCCAACCATGATGGAGGCCTGAAGCGTGCTGTCCGTATTGAAATGCTTGCAGCTTACATTGAATCCGTTGGTGAATAACGAGCCCTGGCGGATATAGAGGCTGTTGTTGGACAGATTCAGCCGGCTCAGCAGAACCGCCGAATCCGCGGCAAGGCGGAGGTTACACTGGAGAGTGCGGGTGCCGAATTGAAGAAAGGCAATGACCGGCGCAGCCGCCACAATATCAAGATGCCCGGAGAAATTGAATACTAAACTGTCCGACATCAGGCAACTTCCATGTACACGGAGTGTATCGTTAACGCCCGAAAATAAATAGGTTTTATGATCGGTATCGCTCCAGACAAATTGACCGCATTCAGCCAGGAGGGTATTGATAATGACCGACTGCCCGCTTTGGGTGAACGAGTTTTGGTCAAAATAGACCGTGTCGTTCGGTCCCGGTGCGCTGGTATGCATAATGGAGCCTCCGGTACTGGTCGCCCAATGCTGGTTAAAATCTGCCCAATTGCCGCCGTTGCCAACCCAAAAGTACGTCCCGGCCATGGCCGGCATGGTGAAAACCATAAGCATCAGTGCGAAAAATAGTAATAGTCTTTTCATGAACGAATCGTAATTAATTGATGGTCAGATATAAGAAAAATATATCGAAAAATACGCCGCAAATTACGATAAACTTTTGGAAAAGAGATAAGATTGTTCGTTATTTGCAAAAATTTTTATTGTTTCCTTAACAATCTGCGATGAAAAAATTTAGACTCATTTTTTCTATTTTATTTATTTTTTTAGGCGTTCCTGCCTGCTTTTCGCAAATCGCACCAGACACATATGTATATGATTCGATAGGTGTTAGGGTGGATGTTACGGCTGACCTTAGTGATACATTAACAACTTTACCCAATACACATGCGAAAATCAGGCTGCCGAAGTTTTTTGAATATTTTGCTTACAAAGAGTTTAAAGGCTATATGCACAAGGGAACTTCGTCAACCATTATCGCCTACGAATATCCGCAAACCTCGGTTCTTTCCTACGTGGGTTCACTGAATGATTCTGTGTTTAAAGCCAAAGGCATGGAAATAATTCAGGTGTTCAGCCAGAAACAGAATAACGGGGATGAGGCCAAAATATATGTGGTTCGCATGCACGCCGACGACGTTCCTGTGATACGAATAATGTGCTTCACCGGTAATTATAATACAATGTACTACCTCATGGCCACCGTTCCTGAAGCGGTTTCTAAACTGCTTCGTAATGTGGTATTGGCAAGCTTTCAAACCCTTGAATATTAAAATTCCCGGTATGAAAAAGATTTTCCCCGTTTTGCTCTTTTGCTTGTTTTTTACTCCCCTGACAGTGTGTGCTCAATCCACGGTTCAGGTAACTCAGAATTCGGATTTCTATACGTCCGGACAAAATTTCTGGGGCCCCGGCGGACCGTCTCCCTTGATTCTGGATCAAAACTTTTTTTCCATGCCCCTTATGAGCGCGCCCTACAGTTTCGGCGGGATTTCAAGCCTGGGCGGTTCCAGTTTTGGAGCCGTTTTTAATATGTCGGCCTGGGCGCAATTTGGGGCTGGGCTGAAACTTCGTTTAGGTGGAGAGACCGTTGAGGTGGACTACCAATCGGACGTGCGGCTTACGGTGCCCGATTCTCTTCAGTTCAATAAAGGGCAGGAGGTTACCATCAATACCCAACTATTACCGGATGGAGTAAATTCGGAAATCAATTATGATGATTATAATTTCCTCTTTCAATTATGGCTCTATTACCGCATTGGTGCCAATGTAAATGGGAACGTCTGCATTTTTGACTGCTATCCCTTTACCCTCCTGAATTTTGATCTGGCCGATACCTTGCACCTGTTTTCGATAACGGATACCACGTTGGAATTTTTCGATGGATTGTACCAACCCGCGAATACTCTTATTGATCAGTATGTTCAGGATGGAGAAGTCACCATTGAATGTCCTCCGCCTCCCATGGATATCAGCGCCCCGCCCTTGCTTTGTGCCTTTAGCCTGTCGTTCAGTTCCCCCTCCAACGATAGCGATAATGACCACAACAATATTTATGGTGATGTGTTGACCTGCACGGCCGAACCACATGAATACGTGAATCTCACGCTGAGCATCCCCGCGGCTATTTCAGACATTCTAGGGCTGAGCCCGGATCCGGTGTCGCAAGCCCTTAGCCAGATTTTTGGTAATCTATCCAATTCCTGGCATTGGGGCCAATTCAGTTTTGAGTATACTGTTCTTGAAACCGGCTTCAAACTTGGCTTGTATCATAACAAGAAGCTCCAATTCGACCCCAACATGCGGGCGCAGATGAAGTTTCCGGCCAGGGTTGATTATAAAGTGTTACGTCCCGATAATGGATTGTTGTTTCAGGGCACTGATTCGATTGTAAATTATAATGTGGGCGAAAAGGTCAGCTTCCGGTATCCCTGCAATTTTGACTTTATGGATATCGACTCGCGGTATTCCGTTACCGGCAACACTTTCCGGAATCATACCTACGATAGCCTTTCGTTCCGCTTTTTCTTCGAAATGTTGTCCATCGCCGGCGGCATGCCTTCCATTACGGTCATCCCGGGTTTCTGTTTCGATGTGTGGTACCCTTGCCCTTCCTGGGATGATCCTTTCGACTGGTGTTCCTATGAGGTATGCGTTCCGCCCCTCGTCTTTCCAGGTATCCATTTCGACGTAGGTCCGTTAGTGGATTACAGTTACGAATTCACACATTATGTTTACAATTGGCTTGATAATACCTGGACGCTCGCTGGTTTTGATACCACGGCGGTGCAAACCTTCCGGCTGAAACCGGCGAAATTTGCGGTGGCGGCAACCTCCACAGCCATTCCCTGTTTCGGGCAAACCACCGCAACGGCTACCGCAACCGTGACCAACGGCACACCGCCCTACCGCTACGAATGGTCCAACGGAATCGTTCATGAAAACAGTTCCAGTACCGTGGACGTAATGCCCAATCTGGGCCCCGGTACCCAATATGTGATTGTTACGGATAAGAATAACTGCGCCGTGTTTGCCGATGTTGTGGTAAGCGCCCCGGCGGCACCCCTTGCCCTCAGCAGTGAGCTTACCCCGGTGCTCTGCAACGGGAATAGCACAGGTGCTATCGAACTCAGCATTACCGGTGGCACGCCCCCCTATTCCTACGCCTGGAATACCGGCCAGCTTTCGCAGGATCTGTCGGGTTTGGCTTCCGGCCTCTACGAAGTTATCGTCACCGATGCGAATAACTGCAAAAGCATTCAACAGTATACCATTGCGCAACCACCACCCCTGAGCGTATCAACCACCAATCTGAATGCGGATTGCTACGGCGCATCAAGCGGTGCAGTTAGCGTTAACGCTTCAGGGGGCGTTACACCTTACACCTACCTCTGGTCAAACGGCAGTACCTCGTCGGAAATCACCAATGTGCCCGCCAATATTTATACGGTCACGGTTACGGATTTCAACAATTGCCAGCGTGTGCTCACTGATACGGTGACCCAGGCGGCTTCCCCGGTTTCATTGACGTTTAACGCTGGCGATGTGCGTTGCTACGGCGGATCAACAGGCTTTATTCATCTTAGTCCGGCCGGCGGAACCTCACCATTTACGGTGCAGTGGTTCGACCAGAATGGCGTGTCGCTCAACCAACACACAAGCGCACTGGATTCGATTCCGGTGGGTACCTTTACCGCCCTTATTACGGATGCTCAGGGATGTATCCTCGATACGTCCATCCTGATTCAACAACCACCACCCATCGTTTGGACCGATTCCGTGGTGGATAATTTATGCTTTGGCGAGGCCAACGGACAAATCATTCTCAACGTTTCCGGTGGTAGTCCGGGCTATACCTACCAATGGAACAATGGCGATTCCACCTCAAGTTTGTCGGGATTGCAGGCCGGTACCTTCACCGTGATCATCACAGATCAGAACGGCTGCGTTAAGACGACCTCCGCCATGGTCTCCGAACCCGCAACAGCCGTGGCGGCCAGTGTCTCGCCGCTGCATGTGCGCTGCTGGGGTGAAACCAGCGGACGGGCGGATCTGACGGCCATGGGAGGAACGGCGCCCTATTCCTACACCTGGTCAAACGGCGCTGTCACCGACGATCTTTTCGGTCTGGGCGCCGGAACCTACACGGTGACCGTTACCGATAACAACGGATGCCAGGCTTTCAGCGGCATCACCATTACCCAACCGGCCGATTCGCTGAATGCCACGATCACACTAACGAACGCAAGTTGCAACGGCGTGTCGGATGGGGGAATTCTGATTCAGGCCACCGGTGGTACAACACCGTATTACCTGCGCTGGGATGATACCGATTTCGTTTTTTCCGGCGCAAGCCACCAATTATATAACCTGGCCGCCGGCGTTTATCAATTGATCATTACCGATGCGAATGATTGCGAACTGGCCGAAACCCTTACGGTAAGCGCTCCGGAGACGGTTGTGCTGGAGGCTACCTCCACGCTTGTTCGCTGTTTCGGAAGCAATGACGGCACCATTAACCTGACAGCCAGCGGTGGTACACTCCCGTACGATTTTGTCTGGAGCAACGGCGCCAGCGTCGAAGATCCTGTTGGCCTGCCCGTGGGTTATTATACGGTCAGCGTTACCGATGATCACGGTTGCTCGGCGGCACTCACCACGGAGGTGCAGGGTATGCCGCAAATCACCGTGGAAGGAAACGTGATACCCATCAGCTGTATTGATAATCATGATGGGAGTATCCGCATTTCCGCTTTCGGCGGCGCCGGAGATTATTCCTTCCTGTGGTCTGACCAGCAACAAACACCATACATTACCGGACTCAGCGAGGGGGATTACAGCGTATCGGTGACCGATAATTACGGTTGCATGCGCGTCTTTAATTTCTTCGTGCCCTCCAGTGAACTGGAATGTATCTCTATCCCGAATTCCTTTACGCCGAATGATGATGGCGTGAACGACACCTGGGTGGTCCGGAATATATTCCTGTACCCGGGCAACAGCGTAAAAATCTTTAACCGCTGGGGAAACCTGCTGTATGAGGCTTCACCGTATTCACCGGAATGGGACGGCACCTACGATGGCAAACCGCTTCCGGCAGAAACCTACTATTATATCATTAACCTGAATAACGGAACGGCCCCATTTACGGGCACTGTGACGATAATACGATAATTATAGCGATGAAAAAAATAAGTGTTCTCTTTCTGATGCTGGCTCTGGCCGGGCACCTCCGGGCACAAACGGGCCCGGCCGAAAGCCCTGCCGACACCTCCAAAGCACCCTGCCATACGGCGGCGATTACCGGACAGCATGTTAGCTGCTATGGACTTAGTGATGGGTCCGCAACGGTTACCATCAATGTCCCGGGAACTTATAAAATCATTTGGTCCGATGGAACCGTCGTACCTTCAACCACCGCGCTAACCCATACCATCCCGAACCGGCCGGCCGGTTATTATGATGTTCAGGTTATCAACATCAGCAACGGTTGCAGCGCGTTTGACATTTTTAATATCACCCAGCCGAACCTCCTAACGGCCGGGCACACGTCAACAGATGTTAAATGTTTCGGACTTTCAACGGCAGGGATCAATCTTACCGTGGCCGGTGGGACAACGCTGTATTCTTTTCTGTGGTCGAATGGAGCTACCTCCGAAGATTTGAGCAACATCCCCGAAGGTACCTACTCGGTAATCGTAACGGACAACAAAAACTGCAAGGCATACGATACCGTGGTCATTTCTCAACCGGCCCAGGCCGTAGGGGATTCGCTGGTGTGGAAGAATCCTGCGTGCAACGGATTTACCAATGGCTGGATCGATGTAACGGTGTGGGGCGGTGTTGCACCTTATGTATACAACTGGAGTAACGGAGCCCCCACCCAAGACCTGAACAATATTGGAGCCGGAGCATATGCCGTTACCATTACCGATGCCAACAACTGCGAAGTGACCGCGGGGGCTTCACTCACTCAACCGGCAGCGTTGCAGTTGACGACCCAATTTCAGAATAACCTCTGTTACGGATTTACCAACGGAACGGTAAACCTTACGGTGAACGGTGGAACCCTCCCGTATTCCTTTGCCTGGGCCAGTTCTGATTACATGCTTTCCTGGCCGGATGAAGATTTGTCAGATCTCGCGAGCGACACGTATTTTGTTACCGTAACTGATGCGCAGGGATGTTTCCGTCTGGATTCGGCCTTAATTACCGAACCTACGCAGATCACCTCCGCAATTACTTCGACCAATGTTACCAGTTTTGGCGGCTCCAACGGCTCCATTAACCTGCAGATTGCCGGAGGTATGCCGCAGTACATCATCGCCTGGTCGAATGGTAGCAGCACGCAGAACCTTACAGGTATCCCCAAAGGCTGGTATTTTGTCACCATCACCGATCAGAATGGATGCGTCAAGCGCGACTCAGTCTACATTAGCGAACCCCTGAGCCCGCTGACCGCGGCACTCACCGTTCGAAATGCTACGTGTCCGGGCGGTTCCGATGGAACTGTTCTGGCGGAACCCGCCGGAGGCACACCTCCGTATAGCCTCCTCTGGAGCACGGGCAGCGCGGAACCGGAGATCAGTGGCCTGGCCGCGGGTGTTTATAGCATTACCGTTACCGACTTTTTTGGAAATACTTTTGTTACCAGCGATTCTGTTCTCCAGCCAGCTACAATCGCGTTTACCTATTCTGTAACCAATGTGAGCTGCTTCGGACTTCCCGACGGAGCAATCGACCTTTCGGTAAGTGGCGGAACCCCATCCTATACCTATCGCTGGCTGAATTCGCACTACGTGTTGGCTGCACTTACAGCGGATATTTCGGGTATGCCGGCGGATGTTTATTACCTGGAAGTCACGGATACCGCTGGTTGTAAGAACGCCATCAGCATTTCCATCACGCAGCCCCCCGTGCTGGCTATCAGCCTTGAGCACGTGGATGCAAGCTGTGCCGGATCCGCTTCCGGATCGGCCTCCTGCTCCGCAAACGGAGGTACCGCACCCTATGACTATGCATGGTCAAACGGGGAAAGCACAGCCTCCATCGAATTCCTGCACGCGGGTTCGTACGCGGTCACCGTTAACGATGAACACGGCTGTTTTATCAGCGACAGCGTAATGATCCTCCAGCCTGATTCGGTTCGTATGGATTTTAGCATCGTTCCCGTGAGTTGCATCGACCAGCACGATGGTCAGGCAACCGTATATGCCCACGGTGGGAACGGCGATTATAGCTACCTCTGGAGTACGAACCACAGTGATGCCAGCATTACCGATCTCTATGCAGGTTTGTACCAGGTGACAGTATCCGATTTTATGGGATGCACCGGCAATGGCTCCGTGGAGGTTACACGATTCGAAATTCCCTGTATCAACATCCCTACCTGCTTTACACCCAACGGTGACGGTTTGAACGATGTCTGGGTGATCAAAGACGCCAACCTGTATCCTGGCTTTTTTATGGAAATATATAACCGCTGGGGACAACTTGTGTATAACCTGAACGGGACCTGGGAATCCTGGGACGGTACCTATAAGGACAAGCCCATGCCGGCGGAAACCTATTATTATTTCATCCGCCTTCGCGATGAGAGTGAAACTATGCAGGGAACCGTTACCATTATCCGATAAGTAAATCACACAACAATGAAAAAAATAGTTATTGCACTGAGTTTAATGATGGCGTTTTCTGCTGTAAACGCTCAGCAATTGTCGCTCACCAGTCAGTATATGATGAACAATTATATTCTGAATCCGGCCATTGCCGGCACGGAGAACTTCATCCCCATCAATTTAAACATCCGCAACCAATGGGTGAATATCAAAGGCGCTCCGGTGACGCAGTCGCTATCATCACACGCTTATCTTGGTAAGAATATCGGTATTGGTGGCGTGGTGTTTAACGATGTTACCGGCCCCACGCGTCGTACCGGGGCGAGCGTATCGGTGGCCTACCATGTTCGCCTGAATAAAGCCTATACCCGAAAATTGAGCTTTGGCCTGGCCGGGGTTTTCTTTCAGCATTACATCAATAAAGATCAACTCACTACCGACCAGCCGGAAGATATGTCCATCCTGAATGGTTTTAATAATCAATTTTGCCCCGACGCCAATTTCGGAATTTACTTCTCGGAAACAGACCGCTTCTACGCGGGCTTTTCAATCATGAACCTCCTTGAAATCAAAAAGGATTTATTCAGTCTTTCCCACACGATCAATAATCCCATTGAACGCACGTATTATTTCCATGGGGGCTATCATTTCAAACTCGGTAAGGACTTCGGTTTTGAACCCTCGCTTATGATGCAGTTTCAGGAGCAAACCCCCATACAATTCGATTTCAATGGCCGATTTTCATGGCGCCGTATGATCTGGCTCGGTGGTTCTTATCGTATGAAGGACGCGGCCGTGGTGATGCTTGGACTGGATTTTAAGCATTTCTGTTTAGGCTATTCCTACGATATTACACTGAGTGAAATTAAGAAGTATTCCTATGGTTCACACGAAATCAATCTGACCTACCGGATTTTTAGAAAAGATGCCGGCCGCAAGATTGATGGATTCAACACCAACCCCTTATTCAATTAGTCGTCGTATGAAGAAATTGCTTGCCGGATTTGTGGTGTTAATGCTGCTGCTGCCGTTGGCCCTTAGAGCGCAGAATAATCAGGCCCTTGAGTTTATGAACGATGGTAAATATGGCCAGGCGGTGGATGTAATCGAAAACCTGCGCCTCAAAAATTCAGCCGCCTTGCCCGATTTGGTGAATCTTGCGTATTGTTACATCATGCTGCACGATTATGTAAAGGCCGAATCGATTTATGCGGAAGTTGTGGCGAACAAAAAGGCCGAACCCCGCCAGTTCTTTTTTTACGGTGAGTTATCCCGTATTAATGGAAAATACACGGAGGCAAAACAGTGGTACCAGGAATTTCTCAAGACGTATCCTGAGGATCGCGTGGCCCGGCTGCGCGTTCAGTCCTGTGATTCCTTGCTGAAGTGGTCCGCCATGTCATCAGCCTTGAAGGTGGAAAATATGGCACAAATCAATACCCCCGACGATGAAACCTGTCCCTTCGCCCTGCAGTCTGAACTGGCATGGGTTACCAATAACCGGGAACAACACCTGCGATACAATATACAGACTCAGTTTTCGTCGCCACAGCTTTCTTTCATTCTTGGACTGGACGAACCGATGAAAGCTTTTCGTCCGTTCAGTGACAGTGTTAGCTATAGCTATTTTACGAGCTCGGGTGCCACCCGGGCGCTTGTCATAAAAACGGTGAAGAAAACACCGGATGGCGAAGTTTTCGGCACACCGCTGATTATGATCGGTACCATCCATGATGGATTCGACGAATTCATACCGGAAGGCCTGTCCGCCGGCTATGTGTGCAATCATCCTTGCCTTGCGCGCAATGGGGACCGCCTGTATTTTGCCAGCAACATGCCGGGTGGTCAGGGCGGCGTCGATTTATGGTATTCGGACCGACACCGTTTTAGTTGGTCAGCACCGGTGAATCTTGGCCCGGAAATCAATACGCCCGGTGATGAAATGTTTCCTTTTGTTGATGTAGATGAGACCTTGCTTTATTTTGCTTCCGATGGCCATCCGGGGTATGGAAACCTGGATGTTTTCTGTGCTGCTTTGAAAGATGGGGCCTGGACTAGTCCGCGCAATATGCGTGCACCGGTGAATTCCATCGGCAATGATTTTAGCCTTAGCATGAACGGAACCTACTCCGGTTATTTCGTTTCCAACCGCTACGAAGGCGCGAAAGGCCGTAATGATATTTACCGTTTGAGGATTCCCGAACCCCCGAAGATGATCGATACTGTTAAACCGCCGGTCGTGCTGCTCGTGCCGTCCGATACCAACTTCTTGTTTTTCCGTACCGCTTCCGCGAAAATTGACCCGGTCTTTGAAGAAAGCTTGCAGCAAGCCGAACGCATCCTGAAAGAAAAAACCTACCTCAAATTGAATGTCCATGCCTGGGCCGATGAGCGTGGCAGCGAAAAGATCAACTCGAACCTCTGCCTCGAACGTGCCGAGGCTGTGCGGGCGTGGATGAGCGCCCGCGGCATTGATGCCAGCCGCATTGTCCTTCAGCCGGAAGGCGTAACAAAGAATGCAAAGCTAATTTCGGAAAATTATCACGTGCGTATCGGGTTTATGCCGGGCAGCGACCTTGCCGGAGATTATGAAAAGAACATTCGGGGCCGGGCTTCTGTGCACGCTTTGAAATACGGATCCGGCTATGTTTATGTAGCCGGTAAGGGCACCAAAGCCGCCATGATCAGCCTACGCAGGGAACTTCGCAATAGCTTCGGGATAGAAGGTTATGTTACGGCTTCCTGGAACGGTTACCACATGGAGGATACACGTTTCGCTCCCTGTAGACGAGCCATGTTGTATTTCAGTAAATAAAAAAAAGGGCCCCGTTTTGGGGTCCTTTTTTTTTGGTATTTACCGAATCAATGGACGATCATTACCCGGGATGATAATAGCTGTTGCCCGGTCTGTATGCATAGTAAATAGAGACCGTTGCTGAGATGACCCACTGCCAGGGTGCCCTCGAACACAGGGCTGTCATAAACGCATTGTCCCGCTATATCATAAAGCCGGACACTCTCCGCCGGACCAACGCCTGCCGGAAGTTGAACAGAAAACTGCCCGTCGGCCGGATTCGGAGTAATAATTAATGCTCCATTCACCACGACTTCATCTACGCCAACAGTCATTACATTCAGGGTGTCGGAACTGACCCAGCAGCCGTTGCCGTCGGTGTATATCACAAAATAATCGCCATTGGCGGCCGGCGTCCAGCTGGGGCCGGTAGCGCCGGAAATCGCCGTGCCGTTGAAGTACCATTGATTTCCGCTGGCGTAGCTGGAATTCAAAACTTCCACGTTTTGCGAAAGCACTGGTGCCGTCGGGGCAGGATGTACCGTTATCATCAGGGAATCGGAGACCGGAGCCGAACCGCAGCTGTTTACTGCGGTAACAAAAACCCGGGCGGTGCCAGTCCATCCTGTTGCCCATTGCACATTACCAAGGGTGCCGGTACCGGAGATGCTGCCGGCTTCCGGGGGATAAAGGCCCCAGATGTAGTTGGCCGCCCCCGTGGATCCAGCTGTACTGTAAGCCGACGTAGTACTGCCGGAACAGAATTCCAACAGTCCGGTGGGCTGCGCCGCTTGTCCCGGAAGGTTCATTACCGTAATCGCCGAAAGATTCGGATCACTATACGCGAATGGATTGGTGGACATCACACGGAGACGATAGCCAATACCCGCCGGTAGCCCGACGGGGAGTAAACAGCTAAACGATCCGGATACCGTAGCGTTCACGGTGTCAAGATTCAGTGGGGCGCTGAAATTTCCCGTTGCATCAGAAAGTTGCAGAATGAATTGATTGTCGGAAATGTAAACACCGGAACAAACATAGCTGGTGCTAAGCGGATCCCCTGAACAGTAACTGAGGAGCCCCGGATCGTTCACGGTCAGCGTTCCATTGCTGATAATGGTGAGCTTTCCGGCAATCAGGCTGTCCGTCCGGACCAGAAAATCATCGCCCACCGTTTCCATAATGGTGGGTTCATCCACAAAGGAGAGTGGTGTGCTGCTGCCGGTCGGCCCGCTGAGCAGAAACTTCATCGAGAACACGATGGCCGAATCCGCCAGGGTGACCCCCGCCAGGCTGGGATCGTTCCACGAAAACATGAGTTTGCCCCCAGCCACTTGCGATAGCCCGAAACTGGCGGGGTCCATGTCGCTGAGCCCGTAATAACTGATGGTGTCGAAGGTAGCCACAGCCGGATTAAACTGCAAGGTGCCTTGCAGCGAAATAATATCCGTGAATCCATTGACTCGCAAGGAAACCGTGACCAGGGAACCCTGGGGCGCATAGGCCGTGTCGCAATAATAAACAAGATCCGCGGCCGGTGCGCTGCCGGAAATGTTCAGGCGGCCGCCGGTGCTTTGCACGTTCAATAGGGTGTAGAGTGAATCCGTTACTTCGATCAGGGTGGGGCTGTTTGCAAATTCAAGATCAGTGTGGCTTCCAGCGCTTCCGATTAAATCAAAAAGAACCGTGAACAGGGCCGTGTCATCGGCCATATTCTGCCCGGCCAGGCTTGCGTCGTTCCACGAAAACATCAGTTTCCCGCTGGCGGTTTGCGAAGTGCCAAAGTTGCCGGCATTCATCCCGGGCAGCCCGTAATGCGCGATGCCGGCGTAACTGGCTACAGCCGGATCAAATTGCAGGGTGCCCTGACAACTATTGATGTTAACGAAATCGCGGGCCCTCACCGAAACACCGACCTGTGTGCCCTGCGTCCCATTTACCGTGTCAGCGAAAAGGATCAGGTCGGGGGTGAGCGGACTTCCGCTGATGGTAATACTGCCGTTGATGAGGTTAAGGCTCTGAGCAAGGTAGTTGATATCGGTAATTTCAAGAAGTGTCGGTGCGTTCACGAAACTCAGTGCCGACATCTGTCCCGCAGTGCCCGTCACGTTAAAGGTCACCGAAAAAATCACGGCCGAATCCGCCAGGTCCACCCCGCTCAGGGTGTTGTCAAACCACGAAAAGGTCAGTTTGCCCGTGGCGGTTTGCGTCAGGCCGAAACTGCTGGCGTTCATGCCCGGCAGTCCGTACTGCTGAACCGATACGAACGAAATAACAGCGGGATCGAATTGTAGCGTGCCTTGTGCTGAAAGTATATCCGTAAAGTCGCTGACTTTTACCGGTACGGTGATCTGTGTTCCGGCAGCACTGCTGCGGTGGGGCAGGATCAGGCTTACCGAAGCAAATCCCTGAGAAACCAGGCTTAACAGCAGCAAAAGGGGTATGATCAATTTTGTTTTCATACAGTAATAATAAGGGGTGGGAAGAAATGGCGGCCCTGCATCAAGGACGCAGGGCTGCCTTTCGATTATTTGATCAGTACCATTTTTCGTACAGCCGAGTAACGGGCGGTCTGCATGCGGCAATAGTAGGTGCCATCCGCCATGCCTTTCGCATCAAAAGTGAGCGTGTGATAACCAGACGAGAAATTTCCACTTTCTTCAAAGACCAGTCGGCCATGCATGTCGAAAATACTGATGGTGACTTGTTCTTCGGTGGGCATGTAGAAGGAAATCATCGTGGTGGTAGCAAACGGATTGGGAATATTCTGCAATAAGGCGAAGCCATTTTCGCTGGCATCGGTTATACCCGCTGTCGATCCTACACTGATGAGTCCGTCTGTCGCGATCAGGTCCATGATTTCCAGGTTGCTGTTTACGACTTCGGCGGGAATCATAAGGTTGTTCGCGGAAAGCAGGGTAGAGGAACCGTTTTCACCAATTACCCGGAACTGCAGCAGGAAGATGACTGAACCATCGCTCAGGCTAACACCTTCCGCCAATTCTGTACTCCAAAGGACAGCCAGCTGGCCGTTGGCGACGTTTGTTGTTCCGAAGTCCATCTGAAGTGCGGCATTGCTGCTGCCTTCAAACGCCAGAACAGTGGGGTCCCAGGTAAGGGTGTACTGGAATCCACTGATGTTGCTGAAGTCCTTTACCCTTACGGGGATGCTGATGACGTCGCCCGTATTGACCTGCTGATCCGTAAGATCAACGCGCAGTCCTGAAGCCGCGTAATCCTTGGCCGTTAATGGATCCCAACTGTTGTTGACATCCCCGAGGCGGCAACCGATGAAGTTCTGGTTGACCAGGGCAGAGGCACTGCTGTAAGAACGGGAGGATTCAAACGGGAATGGGTTGGCGGGCATGCTGAACACAAAATCGGAATTCACAAAATTCCATCGTTTACTTCCCGGGAAGGACGTGGTATTCTGCAAAATCAGCGATTTGGTGAGAACGATGTCCAGTGTTGTAACCGTCTGTGAACCGTTGACGTCGGCCGCAATGATCTTGTAGGGTGACGCAAGGGCCTGTACCCCCAGAATGTGGCGTTGCATCAGAACAATGTCGAGGGTTGTAATGCCATTTACCGCGAGAACGTCATTGTTTTTTGAAGGGGTGACAACGTACGGGCTGCCCTGGGTCACATCGAAATCCCATGCGCCGTCGGCCACGGTAGATACGGTGGCCGTAGCGGATCCACTAAGGAGAAGGTCTACACCGGCGATGTTTTGACCAAGTTCACTCTGTACCGAGCCGGAAAGATTAACCAGCGGTGCGGTTGCGGATACTGTAACATCGGTTGTCGCAATCGGGCTGGTGCATCCACCGATGGTGGCCACCACGGAGTAGGTGCCATCCAGTGCTGGTGTGGCATTCGGAATGACAGGGTTTTGCTCCGTCGACGTGAAATTATTGGGACCGGTCCAGGTGTATGTGGCGCCCGTTATGGTGCTGGCGAAAAGATTCAGACTGCCGTTGAAGGGAACCGGACTATTGCTGGAGGCCAGGGGCGCCGCCGGTGCTGTGTTCACCGTCATGGAAATTGAATTTGACGTGACAGGATTTACGGTGGTGCAGCTGGCGCTGGAAATCAGCGTGCAGCTCACCACATTGCCATTCGCGAGAGCAGCCGTGGTGAATTCAGCAGCGTTGTTGCCGACCCCCGTGCCATTCACTTTCCACTGATAGGAGGGTGTGGTACCCGCGTTGGTAACGGAGGCAGTGAAGGTGATGTCTGTTCCACTGCAGATGGTTGTTTCCGGTGTACTGATGCTTATGGTGGGTGTCAGGTTCGGGTTCACCGTCATCAAAATGGAATTTGATGTTACCGTTGCCGAACTAACACAACTGGCGTTGGAGGTCATTTCCAGACTGATCACATCATTGTTCACCAGGGCGTTGTCAATATAAATGTTGGTGCCGGAACCAACAGCTCCGCCGTTCTTTCTCCATTGGTAAACCGGATTGGCGCCTTCGTTGATGGCGTTGGCGCTGAAGGTGACACTGCTTCCGGCACACACGGAGTTGAGCGGTGTGGAGATGCTAACAGCAGGTGTGGTGTTCGGAATCACGGTCATCGTGATGGCATTTGATGTGGCGGGATTGTTCCCCATACAGGGTTCCGATGAGGTCATGAGGCAGGTGATCACATCGCCGTCCGACAGGTTGTTGATGAAGTAGGTATAGGTGTTCGAACCCACATTGATGCCGTTTTTCTTCCATTGGTAAACCGGGGTTGCACCGCCATTCAACGGACTTGCGGTAAACAGGACGCCCGTGCCGGCGCAAACCGCCGTACTGGTAGAAGGTGCAATGCTAACGCCCGCGCTGAGGCCCGTGCTGGGAATCACCGTGATCAGCACAGTGTCCTGTAAAGAGCAGCTTCCATTTACCGAGCTGACAATATACAAAGTAGTGTTGGCCGGTGTGGCAATGGGATCGGCTACGTTCGGATTACTCAGGCCGGTGGCCGGGCTCCAGGAATAATTAGATCCGCCGGTCGTGTTGAGTTGCACTGAATTGCCCGCACAAATCGTAACATCAGCGCTGGTTTCCAGATTGCCCGGTGCAATTGTGAACAAGGCGTTGCTGAGGTCATACACCAGCGGATTCAAACCCGATTGCACCCGTAACAAAGCGCCGGCAACATTGATGTTGGGCACTACCCAATTGTAACTACCGCTTACGGTAAGATAGTTCGAGACGATGGGAATCCAGTTGGTGCCGTAGTCGATGGAGTAGGAAATATTGTAGTTGCCAATCGGTGCGCCGGATTCGGTCCACGTAATGTTGGTGGCGGTACATGCATGCAGCGTGTCGCCGCCATTCGGAGCCGTAACCGTGATTGGATTTACGGATGAGGCAATCGTAAACGCCAGGTCGGAGATGTCTTCCTTGCAGGAATTCACATTGTCACGTATCCTTAAGTACGCATTCGTGGTGGGCGTGTTGGGAACCGTCCAGTTGTAGGTGTTGAGCGAAGTGTTGTACCCCAGAACGATATTTGTCCAGGGGCCGCCCGGACCGGCTGTTGAATAAGCCAGATCATAAATATTAGAGATACCGTCACTCTGCCATTTCACCGGATACGAGGATCCAACCACCAGCACACCTCCATAGTTGGGCTGGATAATGGTAACCGGCTTTTTAATGGTAAACAGGGCATCGCTCTGATCACCACGGGCAATATTGCCAAAGGGATATACCCTCACCAAAACCTGATTGGACGGGTTGTTGGGGATGGTCCACAAAAAGTTGTTGAAGGTGTTACTGTAGGTGGTGTTCGTTTGCAGACTGACCCAGTTTGAGCCGTTATCCACTGAGTATTCAATGTTGTACGCGGAATACGCGGGCGAACGCTCAAAGGTAATGGTGGTTTGCGTGCAGGAGCCTAACTGATCGCCGCCATTCGGGGTAATCAGGCGAACCCAGGGACGCAGCGTGAACAGCGCATTGCTGACATCATACACCGAGGTGTTGCTGTAATTGCTGACACGGATCAGCGCACTGGCTGAATTCAGGCTGGGTAGGGTCCAGGAATAGGAACCGCTGTTGCTCTGATTCGTGACGATATTCACCCAGGTACTTCCATTATCCAGCGAGTAGTCAATGTTAACAGTGCTGAAGTAGGTGGCCGGGAGCCAGGTGATGTTTTGAACAGCACCGGCATACCACGTCTCTCCACCGTTGGGCGAGGTAATCACCGGGGTGGGGACAAGAATTGTGAAGACGGCATCGCTTACGTCAAACAGGGCAGGCTGGCTGACGTTGCTGATACGGATCTTAGCGTAGGATGTTGGCGTGTACGGCAGCGTCCAGCTATAGCTTCCGGTGTTGGACGTGGACGCAACAACGTAATTCCAGGTGCTTCCATTGTCGATGGAGTATTCTATACAAACCGGGCCATAGAGGGAATTCGAATTCCAGGTGATGGCGTGCGATGAGTTCACATTCCAAACTTCCCCACCGTTGGGACTGGTAAGCACGGGGGTAGCGGCCGAAATAATGTTCGCAGTGTCGCTGATATCCTTGCGGCAATAATTCTGATTATCACGAACCCTCACGTAAACATTACTGCTCGGGTTGTTGTTGACATTCCAGGTGTAGTTATTGCCGGTGAGGTTGGTGGCCAGGGTGGCGTAACTGCTGCCCCCGTTTACACTGTACAAGACATCGTAAAAACCGCTGGTGCCCGTGGCCGTCCAGCTTACTACATAGGGTGTTAATGCGCTAAGCAGAACAGTGCCATTGGGGTTGACAACCGTGATGGTTCCGGGAGGACTTACCACCGGGATGGCAACATCCGAGGAATCGGTCCAGTAAATTCCGCCACCTATCTGAGCATTGTTTCGGGCGATGATTTTAACACGGATCGTCTGCCCGGCAACGTCAGGAACGGCCCAGCTGTAGGAATACGTATACTGTGTCTGATAATTGTAGACGGTGGTAAGGCTGTTGTATTCCCCGTTATCAACTTTGTAATAAAGTTCGAAGGTGTTGCGGTAATCTGTGTATGAATCGCTGTTGGAGTAGTTGTTGAACGAGGTCGCACGCGTCCAGTTGATGCTGATGGTGGAGCAGGCGGTCAGGTTGGCTGCCGTATTTGGATTGTCAACCGTGACAGGTGCCAGAATCGTGAAGACAGCATTGGAGACATCTGTAATGGCGGTAACCGTAGTGTTGGTGATACGAACCAGGGCCTGGGTTGTGGTCACGACCATGGGCGGCAGCCAGTTGTAACTTCCGCTGTTGCTCGCCGAATTGGTTATTACGCTCCAGGTATCACCGTTGTTCACAGAGTATTCGAGTTTAACGTTGCCACTAAACACCGTTGAATTCCAGGTAATGCTCTGCGAATTTTGCGAACGCCATATTTCGCCGCCGTTCGGGGAGGTCAGGAAATCCGTGGGATAGGAAATCGTAAAGGCGGTGTTGCTCACATCGTAATTACTTGCATCGCCAACGTTGCTAATGCGGACCAGAGCCTGTGTGCTGGTTGTGTTGGGCAGTGTCCATGCGTAGCTGCCGGAGTTCGTCGCCGAGGAGGTAATGATGTTCCAGGTGCTGCCATTGTCGGTGGAGTATTCCAGCATTACCTGAGTGTACTGATTGGCCGTAGTCCAGGTAATGTTGTGCGTGCTGTTCACATACCAGTTTTCGCCTCCGTTGGGGCTGGTAAGTATGGGCGTTGCCGCGATAATGGTATTGCTCGCGTCGCTGTTGTCTTTGCGGCAGGTGTTCTGATTGTCGCGTACCCTGACAAAAACGTTGGAACTGGGGTTGTTGTTGACATTCCAGTTGTAGCTGTTGCCGCTGATGTTGGAAGTGAGCGTACTGAAACTGCTGCCCCCGTTTACACTGTATAGTACATCAAAATAGCCACTGGTGCCGCTGGCAGTCCACGTAATAGCGTAATTGGTAAGCGCATTCAACATCACCCCACCATTGGGATTGGTCACCACAATGGTTCCGGAGGGACTTACCACCGGATTGGCGAAATCGGAGGAGTCGGTCCAGTAAACACCACCACCAACCTGGGTGTTGTAACGGGCAATAATTTTGATGCGGATGTTCTGGCCCGGGACATCAGGGATGGTCCAGTTGTACGAGTAATCGTATTGTGTCTGATAGTTATAAATAGTTGTAATGAGGTTGTATTCCCCATTATCCACTTTGTAGTAAAGTTCATAGGTGTTGCGGTAGTAATTGTACGAATCGCTGCTGGAGTAGTTGTTGAAATTCGTAGTTCGGCTCCAGTTGATGCCGATGGTGGAGCAGGCCGTCAGGTTCGATCCGGTGTTTGGGTTATCTACAGTTACCGGAGCCTGGATCGTAAACACCGCGTTGGAGGTGTCGATGGCCGTTGGGAAGCTGGTGTTGGTCAGACGAATCAGCGCCTGTGTCGTGGTCGAGATCATGGGAACCGTCCATGCGTAGGTACCGGTGTTGGAAGCACTGGCTACGATCTGTGTCCAGGTGCTGCCGTTGTTGACAGAGTATTCGATCTTCACGTTACTGGCTACCGTGGAGGCATCCCAGGTAATGTTGTGCGTATTCTGCGACCGCCAGGTTTCACCACCGTTGGGCGAGGTTAGCATGGGCGTCGGCAGATTGATGGTGAAAGGCGCATTGCTGATGTCCGCGTTGGAGGGCTCACCAACATTGCTGATCCGGATCAGCGCCTGCGTGGTAAGGGTGTTGGGAACCGTCCAGGCGTAGCTGCCCGTATTGGATGTGGAGTTTATTACGATGTTCCAGGATAGACCATTGTCGGTGGAATATTCGATGAATACGGGCCCGTGCAGTGTTGATGTGGTCCAGGTGATGTTCTGTGTACTGTTTACTTTCCAGATTTCGCCACCGTTCGGACTGGTAAGTACAGGAACCGCCGCTAAAATAGTGTTGGCTGCATCGCTGATGTCTTTCCGGCAATTGTTCTGGTTGTCACGTACACGCACAAGAACGTTGGTGCTGGGAATATTGTTGACATTCCAGTTGTAGCTGTTTCCGGAGATATTGGACGTAAGCGTGTTGTAACTGGTGCCGCCATTGAAACTGTAGAGAACATCAAAGTAACCGCTGGTTCCGCTGGCTGTCCAGGTGATGTTGTAATTGGTAAGCGCATTCAGCATCACGCCACCATTCGGGTTGGTTACCGTAATGGTGCCGGAGGGGCTCACCACCGGATTCACGACATCGGAGGAGTCGGTCCAGTATGTCCCGCCGCCGGCTTGCGTACTGTAGCGCGCAATAATCTTAATGCGGATGTTTTGTCCGGCCACATCAGGAATGACCCAATTGTACGAGTAATCGTATGAGGTCTGGTAGTTCGAAATAGTCGAAATCAGGTTGTATTCCCCGTTGTCTACCTTGTAGTAAAGATCATAGGTGTTGCGGTAGTAAGTATACGAGTCGCTGTTGGAGTAGTTGTTGAAGGCTGTGGTGCGGCTCCAGTTGATGCTGACGCTGGCACATCCCGTAAGGTTGTTGCCGGTATTGGGATTGTCAATAGTTACCGGGGCCAGGATGGTGAACACCGCATTGGAAGTGTCGATGGCCGATGGGAAACTGGTGTTGGTAAGCCGAACCAGTGCCTGCGTTGTTGTTACCATCATGGGTACGGTCCAGGCATAGGTGCCCGTATTGGAAGCGCTGGCTACGATCTGTGTCCAGGTGCTGCCGTTGTTGACAGAGTATTCGATCTTCACGTTGCTGGCAACCGTGGAGGCGTCCCAGGTAATGTTGTGCGTATTCTGCGAACGCAAGGTTTCACCTCCATTGGGGGCGGTGAGCATGGGCGTGGGCAGGTTGATGGTAAAGGTCGCGTTGCTGAGGTCGTAGTTTGCCGGATTGACTGCGTTGCTGATGCGAATCAGGGCCTGGGTGGTCACCATGTTCGGCACGGTCCAGGCGTAACTGCCAGTGTTGGCCGTGGAAGCAACCACGATGTTCCAGCTGAGACCGTTGTCGGTAGAGTATTCGATCAAGGCCGGACCGTAAAGCGTGGTGCTGTTCCAGGTGATATTCTGGCTGCTGTTCACCTTCCAGATTTCGCCACCATTGGGGCTGGTCAGCAAAGGTGTGGCCGCAACAATAGTGTTGGCGGCATCGCTGGCGTCTTTGCGGCAGGTGTTCTGATTGTCGCGCACACGCACGTAAACATTGGAACTTGGATTGTTGGCCACGGTCCAGTTATAGCTGTTGCCGCTGATATTGCTGGTGAGGGTGGAATAATTCAAACCGCCGTTCACACTGTAAAGTACGTCAAAGTAACCGCTGGTGCCGCTGGCGGTCCAGGTGATGTTGTAATTGGTCAGGGCATTCAGCATCACACCACCGTTAGGGTTCGTCACCGTTATGGTGCCGGATGGGTTGACTACGGGTGCCGCCACATCCGACGAATCGGTCCAGTAGGTGCCGCCACCGGCTTGTGTACTTAGACGGGCGATTATCTTGATCCGGATCGTCTGTCCGGCCACGTCGGGCACAGCCCAGCTATAGGAGTAGTTGTACTGCGTCTGATAGTTGGAAATGGTGGTAATCAGGTTATATTCGCCATTGTCAACCTTATAGTAAAGATCATAAGAGTTGCGGTAGTAGGTATAGGCATCGCTGCTTGAGTAGTTGTTGAAGTTGGTGGTGCGGCTCCAGTTAATGCTCACGGTGCTGCAGCCGGTGAGGTTGGCTGTGGTGTTGGGATTATCAATCGTAACCGGCGCCAGTATGGTGAATACCGCATCGGAGACATCGGTAATCGAAGGCACTGTTACATTGGTGATACGGATCAGCGCCTGTGTGTTGGTCTCAATCATGGGCGGCGTCCATGTGTAGCTCCCACTGTTCGTGGCGGAATTGGTAATCGTTGCCCAGCTGCCCCCGTTGTTGATGGAATATTCCAACTTAACCGTGGAACTAAATACCGTAGAATTCCAGGTGATGCTGTGCGCGTTCTGCGCTCTCCAAATTTCTCCGCCGTTGGGCGAGGTCAGGAAATTCACCGGGTATCCGATAGTGAAGACCGCGTTGCTGACATCGTAATTGGCGGGAGTTCCAACATTACTAATGCGCACCAGGGCCTGGCTTGTTACGGTGTTCGGAACAGTCCAGCTGTAAGTGCCGGTGTTCCCCGTTGAGCTGGTAATCATGTTCCAGCTGCTGCCGTTGTCCGTAGAGTATTCTATCATTACCTGGGTGAACTGATTCGCTGTGGTCCAGGTGATGTTGTGTACACTGTTGACGTACCAGGTTTCGCCTCCGTTGGGACTGGTCAGTTGGGGCGTGGCCGCCACAATGGTGTTGGCCGTATTGCTGGCGTCTTTGCGGCAGGTGTTCTGGTTGTCGCGCACGCGGATGTACACGTTCGTGCTGGGGTTGTTGTTGACGTTCCAGTTGTATGAATTTCCGGTGATGTTCGAGGTCAGAATGGAATAACTTGTACCTCCGTTTACGGAGTAAAGTACATCGAAGAACCCGCTGGTACCGCTGGCCGTCCAGGTGACATTGTAGTTTGTCAGCGCGTTCAGTGTTACACCACCGTTCGGGTTGGTCACCGTGATGGTTCCCGATGGATTCACTACCGGTGCGGCCACATCCGAGGAATCGGTCCAGTAGGTAGCGCCACCGGCTTGCGAACTGTAGCGTGCGATAATCTTGATGCGGATGTTTTGCCCGGGCACATCAGGTACTGTCCAGTTGTAGGAATAGTCGTACTGCGATTGATAGTTGTATACCGTGTTTATCATCGTGTATTCCCCGTTATCCACTTTGTAGTAAAGGTCGTAGGTGTTCCGGTAATAGGTGTAGGTGTCGCTGCTGGAGTAGTTGTTGAAACGCGGGCTCCGGCTCCAATTGATACTAAGGGTGGAGCAGCCTGTCAGGTCAGCGGAGGTGTTCGGGTTGTCAACCGTAACCGGCGCCAGTATGGTAAAGACAGCATCGGAGGTGTCCATGATGCTGCTAACGGTGGTATTGATGATCCGGACGAGTGCCTGAGTGGTCGTCGAAACCATGGGCAGACTCCAGTTGTAGGTACCCGAATTGCTGGCATTGGCCGCAATCTGATTCCAGGTGGCACCGTTGTTAAGCGAATATTCGAGCTTAACGCTGGAGGCAATCACGGAGTTATCCCAGGTGATGGTGTGGTTGTTGTCGGCTCGCCAGGTCTCGCCACCGTTGGGTGAGGTCAGGAAATCAGTGGGCGGTTTGATGGTGAAGGCCGCGTTGCTTTCGTCGTAAACAAGGGATCCTGTGGCGTTGCTGATTTTTACCCTGGCCTGGGTAGTCGGCGCATTCGGAATGTTCCAGGTGTAACTGCCGGTGTTGGGGGTGGAGGCCGTAATCAGGTTGTAGGTAGCCCCGTTGTCGGTGGAGTATTCCAGCTTTGCGTTGGTGTGCAGGGTGCTGGTGTTCCAGGTGATGGTGCGGTTGGAAGTGATGGTCCAGACTTCGCCGCCGTTAGGTGCCGTGAGAATGGGCGTGGCCGGGGCAATGGTGAACACGGCATTTGAAAGATCCATCTGGCAACTGGTGGTGGCATCCTGTACCCTGACCAGCGCGGTTTCGGACGGATTGTTGGGAACGTTCCAGGTATAGTTGTTGGCCGCAATGCCATTGACGATCGTCGACCAGCTGCCGCCATTGTCGATGGAATAGGAGAGGTTGAACACACCCGAGGTTCCGGCGGGCGTCCAGGTAATCAGGTGCGAGGTCAGCCCCTGCAGTACTTCCCCGCCATTGGGTGAACTGATCACAATCGGCAGTTGTATGCTGAAAACCCCGTTGCTGGAATCCCGCTTGGCCGGCGCGTTGTGGTCAACTACGCGAATCAGGACCGTGGATGAACTGGTCATCGGTACCGTCCAGTTATACTGATTGTTGGTGATGTTGATGTTGGTAGCAACCGACGACCAGATGGTACCGCCATCCAGCGAATAGTGAATATCGTAGTAATTCGATACGCCGGAAGAAGTCCATTTGATGGTGTAGTTTTGACAGCCATAAAGCTGCTCGCCACCATTGGGCTGCGTAACCGTAATAGACTGGGCGAAGAGACCCATGCTCATGAACAGAGCCAGCAGAGTGAGGTAGAAGTGTTTCATAAAAGTGATTTAGGAAGGTAGTGTTGAAATTTTATTAATATCGTATTTCTAAATATATTGATTTCAATTATTTACAGGGGGCACAAAGGTAGGAATTTGGGGCGCCCCTCCCAAATGAAAAATTGTTAAAATATTCGTTCTGTCTGCTGTTACCCGCGCTTCACGAAAAAAAAAGCGACCCGGAGGCCGCTTTTTTTTTGTACTTAACGAGATCTAAAACTTGACTTTAAATTCAACACGACGGTTTTCAGCACGTCCGGCCGCAGTATTGTTGTCGCCCACCGGTACGGTTTCCCCGTATCCGGTCGCGGTCATGCGCCCGGCCTGTATACCCTTGTCGGTAAGGTATTTCTTCACCGCGTTAGCCCGGGCTTGCGAAAGGGTCATGTTCCGGGCATCATCACCAACGTTGTCGGTGTGTCCGTTAATGTCGAGTTCGTACTCGGGGTTGTCGCTCATGACCTTCACCACCTTGTCAAGTATAGGGTAGGATACCGGTTTGATAATATCTTTTCCGGTCTCAAATTTAATCCCCAAAAGGGCTTGTTTGAAAATCTCGATGGTTTCCTGTTTCACGGCAGGGCATCCTTTGTTTTCCTTAACGCCGGCCACGTTCGGACATTTATCGTCAATGTCGGCAATACCGTCACCGTCTTTGTCGGGACAGCCTTTTAAGGCCACCGTGCCGGCTACCTTCGGGCAGCGGTCTTCGGCGTCCTGAATGCCATCGCCATCGGTATCGGGGCAACCCTGGAATTTCTCTATGCCGGCTACCGTCGGGCATTTGTCTTCATTGTCAACAATGCCGTCACCATCGGTGTCGGGACAGCCTTTAAATTTTTCAAGGCCAGCCACGGTGGGGCAGAGGTCTTCGCTGTCCTGAATGCCGTCACCATCCGTATCGGGGCAGCCTTCAAATTTGGCAATACCCTTTTGGTTCGGGCATTTGTCGAGGTAATCAGCAATGCCGTCTTTATCAAAATCGGACGGGCAGCCAAACTCGTCAACCTTAACGTTGGCGGGGGTTCCCGGGCAGCGATCGTCTTTGTCTTTGATGCCGTCTTTGTCGGAATCACCACCGCAACCAAAACTGAACATCGCACCAATGCTGTGTTTCCAGTAGTGGTCGTTGCTCTTGCTTTCAATAAAGTCGCGGTTGTCGTTCGAGGTGAAATGGAAGCCGGTGCGGATCCCCACCGCAACCCAATCCCGGATGTGGTAGTTGAGTCCGGCGCCCAGCGGCACGATGTAATCCATCTTGTCCTTGTTGACGCGGTCTCCCGTATACGTCGCAATACCACTACCAATAAATATATAGGGAGCCCATTTGCAGCTTTCCTT
Source organism: uncultured Bacteroidales bacterium (assembly GCA_964585485.1). Lineage (GTDB taxonomy): Bacteria > Bacteroidota > Bacteroidia > Bacteroidales > CAIWKO01 > CALGYY01. The sequence goes on along the minus strand of CAZPDS010000012.1, from coordinate 3,804 downwards.
CAAAATATATCCGTTGTTGAATTTGTACGACAGGATAGCGGCAGCATCCCATTTGTTGCTCAGGAAGTTTTTGTTTTCATCCACCCAATAGCCGTACTTTCCCCAACTTCCGCTCACGCCCAGGTCGAAGGACGGGTTAAGATAACGGTTAATGTCCAATCCGATAAAACCATAAGCCGGATTGAATTTGAAGATACCACAACCCAGGTCGCCGGTATATTCGTGTTTGCCCAACTGAAGGCCCACCGCCCACTTTTTGTCAGCGTTTTGTGCGTTCGCAATGGATACAATCATCATTATAACCATTACCAGGGTAATTCGTAGTTTCATGGCAGGGAGATTTGGTTAATATTGTGTTAACAAACAAAGTTAAGGTGTTTTTTAGCGTATTCATACTTTTTAACAAAATGGTTGGGATCTGCGATTGCCTCATGCACGGGCATCTGCTATTATCTTATGGCGAATAGCGGTTTTCTTCCTGAATTATCGTATATTTGCAGTCCCCATGGGGCTGACTGGTTTTGACAGCAGGAAAGTGGGAAAGTAAGCATGCCGGACATTGTGTATTGGTCCGTATAACTAAAGCACAAGCCACCATAAATGGCAATGATTACAATTACGCGATCGCTGCTTAATTTTAGAAATTAAGTATGATCTGCTCCCCGGGAAACCTCGTCTGGCGGTGTCCCGGTTCGGGCATCAAAAACGCCGGAATAAGCCTTGCAGGTCCCGCTGCACGGACGAAAATCTCAGGGACTACGGAAGGAATAGGAGAGGTCTTCGCCGGTTTTTTCCCGACAAGTAAAGAAGGCATAAGCATGTAGAAAGCTTTTTTGCTGCCTGTTTGGACGCGGGTTCGAACCCCGCCAGCTCCACTAGGGGTACTTAACCCCCACAATAAAACCCCCTCCGTAATACGGCTCAAACCGTTGACCGAAGGGGGTTTGGTGTTTAAAATTGGTAGGGTTGGAATTTTGATAATTATGATTTTCTGGCTCCAAATAATTAGAAAAATTAGAAACCTGGTTTTTCAAACTGCCAAATAGGTACTAGAATTTTCTAATTATTTTCTGCTGTCCCGCTCCTGATGGGCTTTTCAGATATGTCGAATTTAAACTATTTTAAACATGAAAAGCAACATCAAAGTGACCTTCTGGCTGAACAGGAGTAAAACAAACAAAAAGAGGTTAGCCCCCGTTTATGTCAGAGTGGCTAATGGAACTGACATCTTCACCATGACCACTGGGAAATATGTCAAACCATCGGAATGGAGTAAGCAATCTATGCGACTGAAGGGTGTTTCTGAAGAATCAGTGGCAATTAACGAGTATCTTGATGCTTTCAGGAGCAAGGTACAGAGGATTAGTTCCCAGCTAATCTTGAGTAATGAGCCCTTCAATGTGTTTACTATAAAGGATATGCTCCAGGGCAACGGAAAGAACCAGATTAAACTGGTTGAGTATTTCTCCAAATGCTTGAAGGACATGAAGTCACTGGAGGGGACGGACTACAAACAGACAACTGTAATCAAGTACACGAACACCAGGAACCGATTGAAGGAATTCATCCAGAAAACCCTCAAGCGTGGGGACGTATACCTTTATGAACTGAATTATGCATTCATGGATGATTTCATGAGGTTTTTGAAGGGGTCATACGCAAATAATCAAACCACTTGCTACAAGCATTACCAACGGTTTACCAAGATTGTGAGATATGCCGTGAAAAAAGGGTTGATGGACAGATACCCCTTCATGGATTACAAAATCAAGCTTCCCAATTGCAGCGCGTGTGACAATGAGGGGAAGATTTCGGAGTGGCGAGGGACGAAGTGGGATAACACGGTCAAGTGATCCCGCCGACTTCTTTTTCAGGGAGATTGATTCCCCTGTAAGGACTTGCGGAATTTTGCCGCCCTTTGTTTGAAATCAGCGTCCTCTTCAAACTCAATTATGCGACAGACCTCGCCACCGCAGATATTGCATTCACCGGTCACCTGAAGGTCGTCCCGATTATCCAGTACAATATTCTTAATCTGAATACCCTTCTCGCATGTGCCGCACTTAATACAGAATACATTGTGGGCCAAGATCTGGTCGAAAAGCTCCAATTGATTTTTACTCATCAGCCGCGATAGCTGGAATCGGTTGAGTTGAATTTCTTCTAAGAGAGGCATAATTTTATGAATTGAAATGACACAAATAATATTACGTAAATCATTGACCTTTAAGCTAAGCAATACTCCAACCGCTCCTTCCACTTCCTCCAGTCAGGCATCATCTTTTCCTGCAACTTCATGAAATCCTTGTTATGCCCGTGATGTACCAAATGACACAGTTCATGGATAATCACATATTCAATGCTGCCTCGCGGCGCCTTAATGAGCTCAAGATTTAACAGAATTTTCCCGGACGGAGTGCAACTTCCCCAACGCTTTTCCATTTGCTTAATTTGAATTTCGGGAAATGGGATCTTGTACCTTGCGAACTTGCTGAAGGCGGAATCAAGGATTTTAGAAAAAATGATCTCAGCGTGCTGCCGATACCATGACTTCATGATGTCTTCGACTTTCTCTGATGAATTTTCCTTGGTTGTGACCAAAAACTGTCCATGAATAAGCTTTGCTTCATTCGGTTTACCCTCAAGCAACCGGAGTTTGTACTGTCGGCCTAAAAAGAGGTGCGTTTCTCCAGCCCGGTAGGTTCGTTTCGGAGTTTTGGGCTGATATATTGCAAATTGCTTTTGCTGGCGCAATATCCAGCGAGCCCTTCCATGAACTTTCCCGGAAATTTCGTTCTCCATCGAATTTTCAGGTGCGCTCACGACAACTTTACCGTCCGGAAATACCTTTATTCCCAATGTTTTCCTGGCGGCAAACAGCAGGGCATATTCTATTTTCTGCTTGCCATATACAACCGATCTTAGCTTTGAACTCATTTGTTATACCGGATAATTGCGACTTTCATACATTCTTCAATGAGTAAATCCAGTTGTTCCGTGCTGAATTCAATATCCGTTTCCAATTTCTTATCGAACATCAAATCATCGATACCATTACGGATTGCGCCTATTGCATCCTTGTTACTCTTCCAATCAATGAGTAGCAATCCATCCACATAAATAGCGGATCGGATAATTCTATCAATTTCCGAGGCTATTTCGGCCATGGTTTGCACGGTTTCACCCTTACCTCCTTTTTTACCAATAATCTCTCCGGTAAGATTGTAAAAGGTAATTGCAGCCGGGTTTGCTTGTATTAATTCCGGAACATCATCCACCCGCCCTTTTAGGAAATCTTGCTCATACTGTATTGCCTTTTGCAGGTATTCCGCTTCGGAGATTCGTTGTTGATGGTATTCCTCTATGGTATCTTTAATAAGGCGGGACAGCTTTTTATAAAAAACCGGATCCTCATTCATTTTTACCGTTATCGCTTTAACCGTCCGGCTGGCAATGTGGTCGGCTTTGGCCGCCTTACTGCTCATTTTTTCAACCTCAGCTTCTCGTTGCTCCTGATCAAAAATATTCACCAGATCCGTCACCTTGAGCGTCTCACCTTCAGTGGTGATATGCTTGTCGATGAGTTTCTGAACCTGCGTTTCGTACTCTTTGAAGTCCAGATCGTCAGAATAGCGTCTTTTTACAGAAACACGCAAGGACAGAAAGAATTTGGCATCCCTCTTATACTTGTCTATTTGCTTTTCGTCAGTATCCTGCATAAAATCAAAACTTGACAAGGCCATTTTCAAATCACTACTAACCGACAAAAAAAATAAAAGAAGGGGGTTACTTCCCGAAGGTTTC
>CAZPDS010000011.1:43597-45545 GCA_964585485.1 uncultured Bacteroidales bacterium | reverse complement strand
TCCATTTCCCGAGGTGCTTGTGTAGCTTGTTGTGAAGTTTCCCTTTAGGTAGCTCGCCGCGTTAAATATATGCACCCAACGGCTGGCACTTCCCCGGTTTCCGGCATCATCATAAGCCGAATAAGTCAGCGTGTAAGTGCCTTCAAAATCAGGATTTACCTCGCCATCCACCGAAACGCTCAGTATCCCGTCTTCGGCATCCTCGGCTTTGGCACCCGGATCATTATAAATAGTGTTTAAAATCAGATGAATATTTGATTCTCCTTCAAGTGTTACTACAGGTGGGGTGGTGTCTTTCTTCCCACAGGAAAACAGCCCCAAACACAGGGTGCCCAGGATGACAAAATGGCGGATATTGGTTTGATAAAGAAGCATTTTTCCAGGGATTGCAGCGTGAATTATTGACGGTGATAGGTAATCGATCCACTAATACTATGGGTGCTGTCGGTGCGGATGTATTGGATCTGGATGTTTGAATCCGAGAACGTGCCGCTGCCCTCAAAGCGGAAGGTCTGTGAAGGGTTACCACATACCAGGGTTTGCGACGGGATACTGAGCGATTGCCCGGCGATGCGGATCTGGAGGGCTCCCCCGATCAGGTTCCCGAAATTGGTGAATGTCAGCAAATTATATGCAGTATCGGACAGCTTCAGGGTATCGTTGAATTCGGGGATGCTGCCCTCGTCGTTGACATCGCTGCCCTTATAGGCGCCGTTCAGGTAGGGTGCGGCATCTACAATGACCGTACGCAGGGCCGTAGCTGTATTGCCGCTGCCATCGCTGCTTTGATACGTAATGTACTGAATTCCGGCCGAATCCAGCCGGATAACGCCACTGGCCGTCACCGCCACCGGACCTTCGATGGCATCCAGGGCGCTGTAGCCGGGATCTCTCCAAACACTATCGGGCTGATAAACAATTACCTGTGGATTTCCGCCCAACAAGGTAATAGTGGGTGCGTTCAGGTCATCAGGATTACATGCTGAGATAGCAATGCTTACAAAAATCAATACGAGACTTAATCGGAGCAAACTCTTACGCATGGTCTATATCATCGGTAAAGTGTGAGTAAAATTACAATAAAAAAGTGGATTGTTTTGAATTTCCTGCCGAAGGACAAAAAAAGAAGGCTGCCCCATGGAGGCAGCCTTCTTTTCTAAGACAAGAAAAATCTTAGTTAGCGGTATAAACATCGTGGCAGGTGAAAGTGCCATCTGTGCTAACATCAGTAAAATCAATGGTGAAAGTAATGGGAGTGGTGCTGGTGAAAGTACCGGTTCCGCTAAAAGTATGATCTTTGTTGTTGGGAGCAAGTCCGCAATTCACAGTCTGGGTAGGAACAGTGATGGTTTTACCAGAAATGGTAGCATAAACGGTAGCATTCTGATAGAAACCGAATTTTGTGAAATTGATACGGTTGTAAGCTAAGGACGATGTGGAAATGTTTTCGGCATAGGTCCCCATTGAGGTAGAGCCTACAAAATCTTCCACATTGTAGCTTCCTGCGAGGAACAATCCGCCGTCAACAGTAACTGTACGGGTATCGGTTCCAGTGTTACCGGCTGCATCAGCTGCGGTATAATTAATAGTGTATTCACCAGCGTTGGCCATATCAACAGTACCGTCTGCGGTTACAGCTAAGGTGCCATCTTCGGTATCTTCAGCCGTTGCACCGGGATCAGTATAGGCAGCTGCGGAAAATTGTTCAACGCGGTTATGCGCTTCGTCATCATTGGTAATGGTAATGGCAGGTTTTTCAGTGTCTTCCGTGGTACAACCATTCATCAGAGCCATGCCGCTAACGAGAGCGATTGATGCTACTACATAAACAAGCTTTTTCATAAAATTGTGTTTTGGTTAATAAAAATTGGTAATGATTTTTTTGCTTAGACAAGTATTTTGCGGCAAAGGTAACACTAAAAGCGCAAAAAAATGAAATTGATTACTC
>CAZPDS010000011.1:37212-43587 GCA_964585485.1 uncultured Bacteroidales bacterium | reverse complement strand
AAACGCACTACGCCAAAATCTGTCGCGCTTGTAAACAAGCGAGGAATCAAAAATGAAATATTTTTTTTTGAATTTATATGTGCACGTGCTTTTTTGTTGTACTTTTGCCGCGGGTTAACCAAAATTTAAAATTACAATCATGAAAAAAGTTTTTAGTTTACTGGTTATTGCTGGTATGGTAGCATTTGTTGCTTGCGGACCCAGCGCTGAAGAATTAGCTGCTAAGAAAAAGAAAACCGAAGATTCTTTAGCAGAAATCGCAAAACAGGATTCTATCGCCCTTGCTGAAAAAGCTCAGGCTGAAGCAGACTCTCTGGAGAATGTTCGCATTCAGGATTCTATTGCACAGGCTACCGCAAAGGGTGGTAAAACCACTACTGCTCCCAAGCCGAAAACTACTACCACTCAGCAACCCCTCCCGAAAGGAAAAGGTTGATAACCATTAGTGGAACTTAAAAAAAAGGACGCATGCGTCCTTTTTTTTTGCACCTTTGTGAATATAAAATTGCATTGAATGAAAAAGACGCTCCAATTGTCCGGTGTTTTCTTAGTCTTCTCTACTGTGCTTTTTTCCTGCGGTCCCTCGGTCGAAGAAATTCGTTTCCACGAAAAACGCGACTCCCTGGCGGTGGCCCAGCGAAAAAAAGCAGTAGCAGATAGTACAAAAGCGGCGGAAGCCGAAAAAAATCGTCTAAACGATAGCTTGCAGCGTGCGGAAAAACCAGATAGTTTCCCTCAAAACCCCAAATGAACCTTTTTTTTCACTCTTTTTGGGTTCTTTCAGGTAAAAATAAATGGTTGAATATCAGCAAACTAACAACAAATGTGTGTTTTTTCACAAAAAAATAACAGCAGAACTTGACTTTTTTTCTTAAAAATTGTTAATTTTGCTGCTACTTAATAACCAAAATTAAAACCAAAAAAATGAAAAAAGTATTTGCATTAGTGGCTATTGCTAGCATGGCAATGTTCGTGGCTTGCGGTCCTTCCGCTGAAGAAATCAAGAAAGCAAAAGAAGATTCTTTAGCTAAAGTTCAGAAAGAAGCTGATTCTTTGCAGAAGATCGCTGACGAAGCTGCTGCTTTACTTGCTACTCCTGATACTACTGTTCCCGCAGAAGAAACTCCTGCCAAGTAATTAAGGAAGCCACTCGGATGCTCTTTTTTTGGAGTGTCAGAAATTAAAGAGGCTGTCTCACTGAGACAGCCTCTTTTTTTTACCGGCCGCAAATTTCCCGCAGCGTGCTTAGCACCGTATATACCTCCAGCGATGCGGAGGCGGGCGCCACCCAATGCGTTTCGTCACCGGCTCCGGTAACCTCCCGGATCGACAAACTATAGTTCCCGCTGTGAAAATCAGGCATACGTTTTTTTTCAGCCGTCAGTTTCAACAACTCTTTCTCGTATTGCTGAAGTCGCTTCGCGTCTTTTTCGTTTTTTGGGGTGTACACGATGCGAAGTTTTGAACTCAGCACCGTATCTTTTAGTCCCATCAGATTATGCTTCACCGGCAGCTTGCGTATCTCATCATCAATGGCGGCATTGGCGATTTTAACCAGCTGCAGTTGGTCGGCCGACCATTTTGCTTCGTATCCTAAAATTACCTGGGGTAATACTTTTTTCCCTTCCCGGCGGATGCGCTCCTCCCGGGCCGCTTTGCCCGGTGCCTGCAAATCCTCCGGGGCGCTTTCAAGTACCCACGCTGAATCCGGCGCCGAGATCAGAAAAAGTCCGTCCGTCGCCCGAAATGTCCACCCCGCCGGCAAGTGATGAATCAGTATGCTGATCTGCGGATCGGCTTTGTAAAACGCCTGGTCAATCTCCCGGGCAGAGCTTTGTGCCTGTGAGTGCAAACTGCCAAGCAGGAGGACCACCAGGGAAAGACTCAAATAGTTGCGCATGTGTTTTTGATTTTTTGTGTGTTGAAATTCATCCTAAGGGCTTGCAAAGTTACCTCAATTCTGCCTTTCGTACTGGTTTTTTGAACGTCATTTTGTTCCCTTTCAATGATGACGGCCGCGCTCGTCAATTAATGTACCACTTCCGCGAAAAAAGAAATTTTCAGGCTTTGGAAAATTCCTGTTTTTTCGCCGAAAAATTGTGTAAATTTGTCCATCAAAAAATTAAATATTCTGTCTAAGTATATGGTAAACAATAAGTTAGCAACAAGCGGAGCGAAAGGAAAAGGGGTGCGCTCCGATGTTTTTGTGAGCCTGGCGTTACGAAAAAGCGGAGGTCTGGATATTCAACTGACTTCCAAGGTGAAATCGATGTACGGTGAGAGTATTCTTAAACTCACCCACGATGTGCTGGCATTTTTCGATATCCGCCACGCCACCCTCACCCTCGAAGATTCCGGCGCGTTGCCGTTGGTATTGATGGCCCGCCTTGAAGCCGCTATTAAGCAATTGGTGAAAACCGATCAGGAGTACCTCCCTGAAATGCTGAAGGCGAATGTTTTTCAAACGGAAAAGGACCGCAACCGCTTTTCGCGCCTCTACCTTCCGGGAAATACACCCAGTCTGATGATTAATGCCGGGATCCATAAGCCCAATGGGATTATTCTGGACCTTGAAGACGCGGTGGCACCCGACAAAAAGGAGGAAGCTAAGTATTTGGTTCGCAACGCCCTGCGTGCGATTGATTACTACGGCGCCGAAAAAATGGTGCGTATTAATCAGGTTCCCCGCGGACTGGAAGACCTGGCGTTTATCGTGCCCCATTACGTGAACCTGATCCTGATTCCCAAGTGCGAAAGCGCCGCGCAGGTGCAGGCCGTGAACAAGGAAATTGCGGCCATCCAGGCGAAGACCCGGCAAAAGCATAAAATCTGGCTGATGCCCATTATCGAAAGCGCGATGGGCGTACTTAAAGCCCTCGAAATTGCTACCGCGGCTGATAATGTTGCTTCGCTGGCTATCGGACTGGAAGACTACACCGCCGATATCTGCACCCGTCGCACCAACGAAGGCAATGAATCGTTTTTTGCCCGCTGCATGGTGGTGAACGCCTGCCGCGCCGCCGGTATTCAGCCCATCGATTCGGTATTCTCCGATATCGCCGACATGGAAGCCCTCAAACAAAACGTGCTGCGCTCCAAAGCCCTCGGTTTCGACGGTATGGGTTGTATCCACCCGCGTCAAATCCGCGTGATCCACGAGTTTTTTGGTCCGGACCCCGCCGAAATTGAAAAAGCCAAAAAAATTGTCGATGCCTTCATTAAAGCCAATGAGCAAGGTCTCGGCGTGGTGTCGCTGGGTACCAAGATGATTGATCCGCCCGTGGTGAAACGTGCACAGCGCACCATTAACCTGGCGGTGAGTATGGGAATACTATCTAAAAACTGGAGAGAAGAAGGAAATGAAAAAATATGATAAGCTGGTAAAGAATGCCCTGGGCCGCATGGTTCCTACCGTTATTAACGGGAAACCTCAGGTTCCCTTCATGGGCGTAGGCAAATACAAACCTAAAGGCTTTAAGGCGGCACCTCCCATTGCGAGTTGCGCCGATTACCCCGCCGATGGTAACAAAATACAAAAATCACTGAAAGAGGCCCTGAAAAAGGCCGGCCTTAAGAGCGGCATGACGATATCGACACACCATCACTTCCGTAATGGTGACCTCGTGGCCAATCAGATTTTTGAGATCGCGGCCCAAATGGGCGTTAAGAATCTGACCTGGGTGCCATCCGCATCTTTTGAATGCCATGTCCCCCTGATCAAATACCTCGAAGACGGAACCATCCATCACATCGAAGGCAGTATGAACGGCTCTCTGGGCCGCTTTACCTCCGAAGGGAAAATGCAGGGTCTTGGCCTGCTGCGCTCGCACGGCGGCCGCTACCAGGCGATTCAGGATGGCGAGGTTCATATCGATATCGCGGTGATTGCCGCACCTACCGCCGACCCCTTTGGTAATGCCACGGGCGATCGCGGACCCGCCGCCTGCGGTTTGCTGGGCTTTGCCCTGGCCGATTCGCAGTACGCCGATAAAGTGATTGTGGTAACTGATAACGTGGTGCCCTTTCCCTGCATCCCCTGGCAAATTCACGGAAATTTAGTGGATTATGTGGTACAAGTGGACCAGGTGGGTATTCCCGAAAAAATCGTCAGCGGCACAACGGAAATTACCAAAAGTCCCGACCGGCTCTTGCTGGCCGAATGGACCGCGCAGTTCTGCGACGAAGCCGGTATCATTCACGATGGTTTCTCTTTTCAGGCCGGTGCCGGTGGTACCGCCCTTTCCATCGGAATTTATTTTGCCGATATTCTCCGCGAACGCGGGATGAGAGCCCGCTTTGCCCGCGGTGGCAGTAATAAATATCTGGTCAAAATGCTGGAAGAAGGTCTTACCGAGTACATCCTCGACGGGCAAACCTTCGACCTGGAAGGTGTTCGCTCCATGCGCGAAAATCCGGGCCACGTGAACACAAGCCCTTTCACAAGCTACAATTACCACGGCAAGGGAAATTTTGCTTCCATGCTGGATGTCGTTATCCTGGGCGCTACCGAAGTGGACCTCAACTTCAACGCCAACGTGGTAACGCACTCCGACGGTGTTTTGCTGCACGGTATCGGCGGATGGCAGAACTGCATCTTCTCCCGTTGCACCATTTTGCCTATTCCCCTGTTCCGCGATCGTATCCCCGTTATTGTGGATGACGTTACTACCATCTGCGGCCCGGGCGAACTCATCGATGTGATCGTTACCGAACGCGGCATCGCTATCAATCCCCTCCGTAAGGATCTGATCGCGAAAATGAAACACTCTAAGCTGCCGATCCGCACCATTAAGGAACTTAAGGAGGAAGCAGAACGTATCTGTGGTAAACCGGAAAAAGCTAAACTGACCAACGAAGTGGTGGCCGCCGTTAAATGGGTGGACGGCACCATCATCGATTCGGTCTGGAAGGTTAAATAAACAGAGTATTATGATAATCAAGGGAATCGTTCACGACCACTGTAGAAAGCAGCTGATTCTGTTGTTGCTGCTGATCCTGCCGCTTTGCTTCGGGCTTCTGCCTCACGCGGCCACAGCTCAGGATAACATCTCCATCAGTGGCAAGGTGCTCGATGCCCAAACCTCCCGGCCCATCGCCTTTGCCAGTATCGGCATTCTCGGAAAACCACTGGGCACCGTCACCAATACCGACGGACGCTATGAATTTATCGTGCCCCGCTCGATGATGAAGGACACCCTCTTTGTGTCGAACCTGGGGTATTTTAATTTCAAGGTCGCCGTGAAGGATATCAAAAACACCCGGAGTTTCTATATTCTTTTAAAAACCAGGGTGTACAACATGAAGGAGGTGGTGATTACCCCGGAAGGCTCCGATGCGAAGCGCATCGTGCGTTTGGCGGTCGACAGCCTGAAACGCAATCTGTCGTCCGTTCCCTACATTTCCGAAGGTTTCTATCGGGAATACATCCGTGAAAACGGTCGCTGGGCGCGCGCTATCGAAACCGCCTTAAGTGTGTATTGCGACGGAAAACAGTATATCGGCGATTACTTTTACCCCATCCGCCTGAACGGGATACGTTTCAGCAAAAACTTCCTGAGTCCGCTGGTGCAGTCGGAAAACTACAACCAGATTTCGCTGTTTATGACGTCAACCCTCGATGTGAAGCGTTTCGTGATGGACATGGACAATATGCGTTTTTCCGTGGATAGTATGATTTATCTGGATAAACAGCTGATTTGGGTGATTTCGGCCCGACCGGCAAAAATTAAAGAAAAAGCCTATTTTCACGATGAGTTTAAACTGGATCCCAACACCGGGAAAGTGGCGAGGGTGAAAGTCCGCACGCTGCACGAAGTGGAAAAAAACACGGATTTCTTCTATGAATACAAGTATTTTATCACCGATGGAGATTTCGCCTTCGTTAAGGTAAGTTACCGCGATACGACCTATAGTCCCATGATTCGGGATGAACTCAAAACCTACACCGGACTCTTCATTTCCTACGCCACCAACAGCAAGTCCCTCGAATTCGGTAAATTCAATAATCTTTGGTACCCCAAGTACCTGTCCGAATACAAGCAGATCAATTACTTCAAAAAGAAAGACTCCAACCTTTACATCAATGTGGTGAAGCGGTCGGACTTTATGATCAATGGCTATCAGACGGAACTGGTGACCGAAATCCCCAAATCGCAGGAAATAAAGCGGTTTAAGGATGTTTACAACCAGGGCTATGTCTATGATAAGTTGTTTTGGGATAAATACAACAAAATTGCCGACGATAATCTCCGCAGGGATGTTTTTACCGATCTGAAACTTTCGGAGCTGGAGCGCGATTCTTCCAAATACGAGCTCTACCTGGCGATGCGCGACAGCCTGAGCAGGGTTCGCGCCGAAGCGCAGGCCCGACCGGTC
>CAZPDS010000011.1:0-37112 GCA_964585485.1 uncultured Bacteroidales bacterium | reverse complement strand
TGCTCAATGATAAATTCAGTAGTTCAACACAAAAACCACAAACTATGAAAGAAGAAAAAAACGACAACAATGTGAACAAAGAAAAACTGAAGGCCCTTCAGTTGACGCTCGACAAAATCGAGAAGAATTACGGAAAAGGGACCATTATGAAACTTGGTGATGAGGCTACACCCGATGTTGATTCTATTTCCACAGGATCCATTAGCCTTGACGCAGCCTTAGGTGTTGGCGGTTTTCCGAAAGGCAGGGTCATCGAAATTTACGGCCCGGAATCTTCGGGTAAAACCACCCTGGCTATTCATGCCATCGCTGAATCTCAGAAGAAGGGCGGCATTGCGGCTTTTATTGATGCTGAACATGCCTTTGATGTTACCTATGCCAAAAAATTGGGGGTCGACATTGAGAATTTGTTGGTATCGCAGCCCGATCACGGTGAACAGGCCCTCGAAATTACAGAAAACCTGATTCGCTCCGGAGCCATTGATATCATCGTAATCGACTCCGTGGCCGCACTGACCCCTAAAAGTGAAATTGAAGGGGAGATGGGCGATTCCAAGATGGGTCTGCACGCCCGCCTGATGTCGCAAGCCTTGCGTAAACTTACCGCGACGATCAGCAAGACCCGCTGCTGCTGCATTTTTATCAATCAGTTGCGCGAGAAAATCGGCGTCATGTTCGGAAACCCCGAAACCACCACCGGTGGAAATGCCCTGAAATTTTATGCCTCCGTTCGTATCGACATCCGCCGTATGACCCAGATCAAGGAAGGCGAAAATGTGGTGGGTAACCGCGTTAAGATCAAAGTGGTGAAAAACAAAGTGGCCCCGCCTTTCCGTGTGGCCGAACTGGATATCATCTACGGCGAGGGATTCTCGAAAATGGGTGAGATTATCGACATTGGTGTGGAGAAAGAAGTCATCAAAAAATCCGGATCATGGTTCAGCTATGGCGATACCAAGCTTGGTCAGGGCCGGGATGCGGTCAAACAATTGCTTTTCGACAACCCAGAACTGGCCGACGAACTGGAGACCAAGATCAGGGAAATCCTTGCCGTACATTAGGCTAAGGCTTATTATGCAGGCGCGCTGTACGGCGCGCCTTTTTTTACCGTCATCACTAACAAACTAATTATCGATTTATCATGACGATTTCAGTGCTTAAAAAATCACCCCAATCATTCTTCAAACTTTCACTGATCCTGGTTTCTGCCCTCTTTATGGTTTTTGTTTCGTGCGGACCGTCGGGCGGTGATGAAAACACCAACGCCAACGACAGCGTGGCACCTGAACTGGCCGACCTTAACCGGGCCATCGGGGAGAATCCTACCGAGGCCAGCCTTTTCTACAAGCGCTGTGTCTGGTACCTGGAGCATCAGGAGGCCGAAAAGGCCCTTGGCGATATCAGCAAGGCAATCGAACTTCAGCCTAAAGTCCCCTTGTATCACCGTACCATGTCGGATGTGTATTTCGCCATGGGTAAGCCCCAGCGGAGTCGCGATGCGCTCAACAAGGCCATCGAAATCGACGTGGAAGATACAACAGCCTACTTAAAACTGGCTGAACTGGAGTTCTACTTCAAAGAGTACAAAGGCACCTTCGATTTTCTGGATAAAGCACTGAAACTGGATCCGTACAATTCAAAAGCCTTCTTCATCCGTGGGATGGCCTTCAAGGAAATGGGCGATACGGCCAAGGCGATAAAAGCATTGCAAACCGCGGTTGAATATGACCAGGAGTACTATCACGCTTTTATGCAATTAGGAATTCTATTTAGCATCAAGCATAATCCGCTGGCCGTGGAGTATTACAACAACGCCATCCGGCTCAACCCCAAAAGCGTTGAAGCCTATTACGCATTGGGCATGTTTTATCAGGAAAATGAGGAGTACAACAAGGCCATCGAAACCTACACTACGCTGCTGAAAATTGATCCTAAGTACAAATTCGCCCACTTTAACCTCGGCTACGTCCACCTGGTGTACCTGCGGGTGTACGATGTCGCTGTACAGCATTTTACCCGCGCCATCGAGGTGGATAAAAACTACGCGGAAGCCTGGTATAATCGCGGTTACAGCTATGAATTGATGGGGGATGTGATGAATGCGCGCAGCGATTATAAGCAGGCAACGATGCTGAAACCGAACTATCAACGCGCGGTCGATGGCCTCAACCGTCTTGATAAACTTATGAAATAATAAATCTTTACGGATATGAAAATACGTCTTTTTCTGGCGGCTGCCCTCATCGGTCTGGGCCTGATCGCCACCTCGCCACGCGGGTTTGCGCAGGCTAAACTGACCCCTGAACTCATGTGGAAAATGGGCCGCGTTAGCGACCTGCAGCTTTCGCCCGATGGCACAACCCTGCTTTTTGGGGTGGCCTATTATGATCTTGCTGAAAATAAGGGCAACCGCGATCTCTATACCCTGCCCGTCAGCGGCGGAGTACCTTTAAAAATTACCGAATTCAAGGGCTCTGATTACAATGCCCGCTGGCGCCCCGACGGTCAAAAAATCGGCTACCTTTCCACCTCTTCCGGAGAACCGCAGTTGTGGGAAATGAATGCCGACGGTAGCGGCAAGGTGCAGGTGTCGAACATCGAAGGCGGCGTGAATGAGTTTGCATGGTCGCCCGACGGTCATAGCGTGTTGTACCTTAAGGATGTGAAGCTGGATAAAAGCGTGCAGGACCTGCACCCCGACCTACCCAAGGCCGAGGCCTATGTGTTTGATGACCTGATGTACCGCCACTGGGACAGTTGGACGGATTTTGCCTACAATCACATTTTTATTGCGCCATACAACGATGGGAAGATGGGAGAGGGCATTGATATTATGGCGAACGAACGGGTCGATGTTGACGGAATCGGCGAGTGCTCCTGGAGTTCCGACAGCAAAATGATAGCCTACGCCGCTAAGAAACTTGCCGGCAAAGATTTCGCCCTGAGCACAAACACCGAGATCTGGCTCTACCGGCTCGAGACAAAAAGCACTGAGAATCTCACCCCCGGAATGGAAGGCTATGATCAGGAACCTCGATTTTCACCGGATGGCAAGTACCTGGTGTGGTCCAGCATGAAAACCGGCGGCTTTGAAGCCGACAAAAAGCGACTGATGCTCCTGGATCTGGCTACCAAAAAAATGACGGATTTGAGTGCATCCTTTGATCAGGGTTCTTCAAATTTTGTTTGGCACCCGAAAACCTCCGGGCTGTTGTATTTCATTTCTGGTATCAATGCCACGTATCAGGTGTATTCAGTGGACGTGACCAAAAACCTGATTCGTCAAATCACCACCGGACCGCATGATTATACCGAACTGGCCGTGGGCGAAAAATCATTGAGCGGATTGCGCATGTCGTTGTCTTCACCTACGGAAATCTTCCAAATCGCGCAAGCAAAAGAATTTTCCATCGAGAAGCAACTTAGCTTTTTCAATAAGCCCATCCTGGATAACATCACCATGGGGAAGGTGGAAGAGCGCTGGATTACCACCACCGACGGGAAAAAGATGCTGACCTGGGTGATCTATCCGCCCGATTTTGATCCTGCCAAAAAGTACCCGGCTCTTCTGTATTGTCAGGGCGGACCTCAAAGTGCCGTCAGTCAGTTCTGGTCGTACCGCTGGTGCCTGCAGCAGTTTGCCGCCGCCGGTTATATCCTGGTAGCGCCCAACCGGCGCGGTCTGCCAACCTTCGGTCAGGACTGGAACGATCAGATCAGCAAGGATTATGGCGGTCAGAATATGAAGGATTACCTGGTGGCCATCGATAGCGTAAGCCGCGATCCCTGGATCAACAAGGATAAACTCGGCGCCATTGGGGCCAGTTACGGCGGCTTTTCTGTTTACTGGCTCGCAGGTCATCATCAGGGACGCTTTAAAGCCCTGGTAGCGCATTGCGGTATGTACAACCTCGAGAGCTGGTACGGATCTACCGAAGAATACTGGTTCCCGAATTACGACCTGGGCGGTCCCTACTGGGATCCTGCGCTCAGCAAGCAATACAGCGAGTCGCCCCACAACTTTATCGGAAATTGGGATACCCCTATTTTGGTAATCCACGGTGGTCACGACTTCCGGATTCCGTATACTGAGGGCATGCAGGCCTTTAATTCGGCCCAATTGCGCGGCATTCCCAGTGAGTTCTTATTCTTCCCGAACGAAACTCACTTCGTGACCCAACCCCAGAACTCCGTGCTGTGGCACCGCACGTTCATCGGCTGGCTGGATCGATACCTTAAATAGTCGATAGTCGGTAGTCGATAGTCCTAGACAATAGTCGATAGTCAATAGTCGATAGTCGGCAGTCGACAGTCGATATCTTGATTCTTGAGTCTTTTATCTTTTATCTTTTATCTTGTCTTCGCCCCGGTGATCGATAAATTTCACCGGTTTGCGGCTGGAAGGCGGGAAGGCCACTTTGCTCAGTTCTTCAGCTTTTTCAAAGCGAATGGTCGGGGATACCCGCAAGCGGGCGCGGAAGTGATCTTTCAGATCGCGGGCGAGTTGTTCGGACGGAATCTGGGCGGCGATGCGGATCAGGATTTCATCCGTTCCCAAGGAATTGGTGAAAACTTCCACCACGTAGATCAGCACCTCCGGAACATTATCGAGAATATCATAGAGCGCCGGTGGATACAGCGTGGTGCCCTTGAATTTAATCATGTGTTTTTTGCGGCCAATGATGGGGCCTACCCGCATGGTGGTACGCCCGCAACTACAGGGTTCCAGGTAGTGGCGGCAGATGTCGCCGCTTTTAAACCGCAGCAAGGGCATACCTTCTACGCCCAGGGTCGTAAAGACCAGCTCGCCCGCTTCGCCTTCACGAACCGCTTCTTCTTCATCGTTTAGAAACTCAGCAATGATTAGCTCCGGGTGATGGTGTCCGCCCTTGCCGGCCGTGCAATCAGTGAATGCACTGGCCATCTCGGTGGAGGCATAGGTGGAGCACAACTCCAGGTCCCATTTCTCGCGGATACGGGTGCCCAGGGTATTCAGGCTCAGATCATCGTTGCGCAGGGGTTCGCCGATGCAGACGGCTTTCTTAACCGAGGTGTTGCGGTAATCGATGCCGTATTTTTCGGCGTATTCGATCAGCTTCATGATAAAGGAAGGAACGCAGATAAACGTGGTGGGGTTTACGCGGCAAATGGAATCCCACTGCAGTTCGGGAATGCCGCCGCCTACCCGCACAATGCCGGCACCCATCAGACGGATACCCATGAAATAGGCCAGCCCTGCCATAAACCGACGGTCGATGGTGGTCATTAATTGATAGACATCGCCCGGACCGCCGCCGGCACAAACGAAGGAGATCGCTTCATTGTAGGCCAGTCGCTGCAGATCATTCTCCGTCATGGCAAAGGTGACCGGATTCCCCAGCGTGCCCGAAGTGGTTACGTAATCGATGACCTTATGCTGCGGAACGCACATGAAATCGTCGTTGTGCATTTGCAAGTCATCTTTCGTGGTAACCGGAATCCGTTGCAGGTCTTCCAGCTTCACGATTTTTTCTATGTTGATGCGGTGTTTCTTGAAATGTTGCTGATAAAACGGGGAGTTTTCTTTCAGGTAGGCCAGGGTTTCAGCCAACTTCTTCTCCTGAAATCGTTTGATGGTTGCGGGATCTTTTCGTTCGATTTCGGGAAACAGATTCTTTTTCATGGTGTTGTTCTCCTCTGATTAATCAAAGTACTCCGGTAATATATCCCCCAGTTCCCGGCGGATACATTCGCGATCCTCACCGGACAGGTTGTGACGATTCTTTTTAAAATCGCGGGTATCGATCATGTACTGTTGTATCCTGTCCGCGAAAGCGTTGTTGAACTCCAGACCCAGCGTGCTGTAGACCTGACGAATGGTTTCAACGGGATGGGCAGCCAGATCTTCGTACCGAATATTGGCCCATTGCCCCGGTGGCATTGTGCTTTCCTGCTGCTTAATTTCGTTTAGCATATAGCGGTAGAAGGCCGCTACTTCGTCGACGGCTGGTGGCCGCCAGCTGCGATTCATGGTGTTTTGAAGGCCTACGATACTCCACATACGCACCGTGGAAGGAACTACGGAATGCGGATCGCGTGAAATATGAATAAATTTTGCGTTCGGATAATTTTTACGCAAAACCGCTATCCGCATAGAATGAAAGGGGTTTTTCAGCACCAGGCGCTTGTTCGAATGCCACGAAAGTTTCCGATAAAAGGTCTGCATGGCTTGTTCCCAACGCTTTCCGCGCTCCCCTTGCGGGATAAAGGGAACGTCCTGCAATAGAAAATAATCGTGGGTGCGCGAAAAAAGAACACGCTCCAGCGGCGAATCCGTGCTCATGCGGAACAAGGCAAATTCGCACTCCTGGGGCTCATCAATACCTGCTTTTACTTCATCAAAGGGACGGTACTTGCCAACGAAGCGGCGCATAATAGGTGCGTACCAGGGCCGCGCGGTGATGAAAGCTTCCGGAAGTGCCGTCTGGTAAAGGGTAGGTGCACACAAGGATTCGTCCAGGGCCAGGAGGTGATGCAGAAAGGTGCTGCCGGTGCGCCAGTGCCCTACAATAAAAACAGGATCTTCGGGGAGTTGGTAGTTTTCTAAAGCTTTTCCGCACAAGATGTGGTCGCGTGTGGAGAAAAAGGACGACCACAGTGAGTTGTGCAAAAGTATCATGTACCTGAAAAATGTTCGGGGTGTTGCACTGCAACGGTTGCGAAATAGCAAACGGTGCAGATTACGGAACCGAACCCCGGTAATCAGGTAGCTGTTGTTCATGATTGCGCTTTCGCTTGCTCTTCTACAATAAATGTGGTGATGGTCTGAACGGAGTTCATTACCGTGCGGGCCAGGTTCTGATCGTCGAGACGGACATTGTAGGTGCGCTGCACAGCCATAATCAGTTCAATGGCGTCGATGGAATCCAGGGTAATGCTGTTTTCACCCGAAAACAGCGAAGGTTCGTCCTGTATGGTGTCTGGCTCTACATCCTGAATGTTGAGCGTTTCCACGATGAGTCTTTTGACATCGGATTTTAATTGTGCAGGAATTTCAGTCATGGCAGTTATTTTACAGTTCTTCGTTTATTTAATGGTCTTCATGAGGTCCTTGAAAAAGGCTTCCTCAACGTCGGCACGCTCAAGAATCAAGGCCTTGAGTTCATTCAGCCTGTCGGGGCCCAGATCTCGATTCTTTCCCATACGCGCCGATTTTAGCGAGATTTCGCGCCATTTGTCGCCGTTCTCCATCATGCGTTTCGAAAAGTCCAGCAAACGGGGTTCCTTGATAATTTCGGCCGCTTGCCGCAGAAAGGTGGCGTACATAAACCGAAAGCCCGCGCCCCCCGTACCCTGGTCTTCCAGTAATATATTGATCTTGGCAATTTCGTGCGACAGATGCTCTTCGTCCATCGCAAACTTCGGCCATTCTACAATGTGGTTGGCGAATTTGCGCATGCCCCTGATGCCGATAAAGGGTACCGGGAGTTTGAGCATATTCCGGCAGGCCTTCTGTATTCCTTTGCGGATAGCAGGTTCGAGGTCGACTTCGGTGGGTATGTAACGCGGATAAAACATAAACCCTTTCGGGGAAAAGGTGCCGCCTGCAAAGCGGCCGCGGCGCAGCGAGATCTCCTGCAGTTCCTGAACCTTGGGGAAATAGCTGTCACTGATCAGGTAATGCCCGTCCTGCTTGCCCACCACGTTCATAAAGTGTACGTTGATATGCACCCGCAGGTAGTCCGGAATATAGTCAAGATAAAAGAAGTCCACTTGCGTGGAAACAACCTTTCCCTTGCTCAGGGCTGCATCCAGGGCTTCCATGCCTTTTTGTTCATCGCGGAATTTAAAGGTTTCCCACTTTACGCCCAGACGTTTGGCAACGTTTTCACGGATTTTTCCGGGTTGGTTTCTGACGATGAAGTGCGGAAACGTAAACTGTTTTCCGGTAAAATAACCAAAAAAGATACCGCTGGAAATGCCGAATACCATGGCTTCGCTGATGTTCAGCCCGGCGTTGTTCAACATTGAGGTAACGGTGCCCGTTTCGCAATGCGCCGCCATTTTATGCTGAAAAGGATTGACCACATTCATCGTACAATGTCCTCCGTTTTGGCCAACACCACGGCTGCATTGCCCGTCGATTCCTGCACCAGCGTGGTCCGCTCATGGCGGTCGTCGGCCTTGTTGTAAAAATGATACTTGATGTTTTTTCCCTGCGAGGATAACACAATCTGAAACAGATTGGCCAGCGGGATATTGAATACGGCGGCGTATTTCAAAAGTTGTTTCAGGGTGGCGCGCTCAAAGCCTTTCACCGTCAGGTGCTTTTTAACCTTAGCGGCCGAAAGGCCCGATCGCTGGGCGAGTTCTTGCACCGTGAGGTCTTCAATACTCATATAGTAATGCACCGGACTGATTTCGTTCGCCAGCAGCTTCTCGCGACTGAGTCGCTCGAGGTGCTCCATCTTTTTATAGAAATCGTCCAGATCGTTCTCGATCAGGTACGAACCTGTCTCGATGGAGCCGTAGCTCCCGTCTTCCTTTTCCGCGTACATGATGAAGGTCTGGTTCCGCGGCGTTTCTTTCATGTCATTTTCTTTCATGGCAAAACGTTAGGATTATTTTTTCCGGACAAAGTTACGCAAAGCGATAAAGAGGGCAAGGATAAAAAACAAAATCAGCAGCAGGATGTTGAACCAGATGGTACGCAGGTCGCCGCTGCGTACGAAGAGATCCAGAAAACTGTCGATACCCCAGCGGAGCGGCGAAATCATAGAAATCATGCGGACCGGTTCCGGCATCATGTGCACCGGCAGAAAGATGCCGCCGAGGATGGCGAGTATCACCACCATGAAGGATCCGAACATGCCCGCCTGGCTTTGCGAAGACGCCAGGGCGCCCACAATCAGCCCGAAGCCAATAGCAGCCAGCGCGCAACTGACGGCGGCCACCAGAATCGAAAAATACGAGGTGCCCATCGCCAGCGGCGGAAGATCGCTGATGGCGGGAATCAGGAACATCCCTGTCAGAATCATGATAAAGAGCTGACTCAGGCAGACCAGGGTATACACCAGGGTCTTGCCCCCGATGATGGTCAGGTATTGCACAGGTAGCGTTCGCAAACGATTGTACGTTCCCTGCGATCGCTCTGTAATCATGCTTCCCGCCAGGGGAATCACAATGAAAAACATCGCAAAAAGCGCAAAGGCCGGGACGTTGTTCTGCACCAGCGTTGGTTTCAATACAGCCTCTCCGGCTTCGGCGTATACTTCCCGCACCCGCACCAGGTTCTCGGAATCGCTCTGAAAATTAAA
Organism: uncultured Bacteroidales bacterium; assembly: GCA_964585485.1. GTDB lineage: Bacteria > Bacteroidota > Bacteroidia > Bacteroidales > CAIWKO01 > CALGYY01. The sequence goes on along the minus strand of CAZPDS010000011.1, from coordinate 27,816 downwards.
CGCGAGGTCTTGCCCGAATTCCTTGCGAAGATCGATTTCCGGATCGCGGTCGGGCACCTCAATTTTCAAATCATCGGGTGCATATTCACCCATTCGCTGGCGAAGTTCAGTGTTGAATTCGGTTTCCATCAGGCCGAGCTGACGCGATAGTTCACGCTTAATCGGAACTTTGGCTTGCTCGTTGAGCCTTTCCGGCAGGCGTGTAAAAAAACGCTGGAGCAACATCTGGAATTCAGCGGCCTGAATCAGGCGCTTGAGCGAAGCGCTTGCCGCATTTTTGTATGCATCGCGCGTGGCCGGATCAAACCGCAATTCAATTTCGCAAACAGAATCTGCCACGGAGCGCTTCTTCAGCGTGCTGTCGTTTGCTTGCTGAAGGATAGCGTCGGCGCGGCTTTGGGCATGACGTGTGGCATTCTTTGGGATAATAATGCCGATTTGATACGTGCCCTGCTTGAGCAATTCGTTAGCCCTTTCGCGGGTCAGCGCTTGTTCGTTTTCACTGCGTATGACTTCGAAGTATCCCGATTTGTTAAGGCCCTTTTCTATGCTGCGCCCCAATTCTCCGCGATCTTCATCAATAAATACCAGACCGGCCTTTTTATCTTTTAAGGATTGAAAGGCATTTTCCTGCGACAGGGTGATCACCAAAATCATCACCATGGGCATCACAAACAACAGCACCAGTCCGGGAATATCCCGTTTCAGGAGCAGCCATTCTTTAATGATGGTACCGCGAAATCCTTTCATGCTTCCCGTAAGTCCTTTCCTGTTAAAGCGATAAATACTTCCCCTAAGTCGCGGCAGTCGGGGGTTTGCTTTATAAGCTCCGCCGGCGTGCCGTTGGCAATGATACGCCCGTCGTCGATAATGGTAACCCGCGAAAACAGACTTTCGGCCTCTTTCATATAGTGGGTGGTGTAGATAATCGTGGTACCGGATTGGTTGAGTTGGCGAAGATAATCGTAGATGAGGTTCATGGATTGCGCATCAACGCCCAGGGTCGGCTCGTCCAGAAAAAGGATGGATGGCTTGTGAATCAGACCGCACATCAGGTTGGTTCGACGCTGTATACCGCCGCTGCAGTTGGATATGCGTTTCTCCGCATGCGGCGTGAGCTTTAAGATGTGCAGACACTCGTCAACCCGCTCGTTCAACGCCTTGCCGTGCATGCCGTACATCCGCCCAAAAAACCGAAGGTTCTCGCGCACGGTGAGCGTGGGGTAGAGCGCAATTTCCTGCGGAATCAAGCCGATCAGCTCGCAGAGGCGCGACTGGTGACTTTTTACTTCCTGGCCCTCGATATAGATATGCCCTTCACTAACGTCCAGCAGCCCGCACATCAGCGATATCAAGGTGGTTTTGCCGGCCGCGTTGGGCCCCAGCAAACCAAAGAATTCGCCGGACTGGATCTCCATGTCAATGCCGCGCAACACCGGTTCGGGATTGCCACGGTAGTTCTTCTTCAGACCTGTTATTTGTATTAGCGCACACATGTTTTTATTCGACAGGAGCGCAAAAGTAATGAATTTTTGCGAGGGGAAACGGGTGGTGCGTGATGCGGGTAGGATGAAGCGTGGAGGGTGAACTGGTAAGGAAGAACCGTGGAGGCGAGGACCTGGTCCGGAGCTGTCATCCTGAACTTGGCTCAGGATCCAGGATTGCAGTGTCATATCACTAAGTTTTACAAAAACAGAAGCTTGAGCAGGAATAATTTCAGCGGTAGTAGTAAAGACTAAGGTTTCTATTGAGTAGTTGATTCGTGTTCCAACTTCTTGATTCCTTCAATCAGCGCCACGCTCTCACTCACGGCGTCATGCCGTGCGTAATCAGCCTGTACACGCTGCGCACGGGCCGTGTAATAAGGCTCGTGTAATATCTTACGAACAGCGCGACGGATGGCTGCGGGCGAGGGGCGGCCCGTATTGAGGTTAATGCCGGCGCCGCAATAGCGTATGCGGCTGGCGATCTCCGGCTTGTCTTCGGAGTTGCCGGCAATGATCAGGGGTACGCCGAATCGCAGTGCGGTCGAAACCCCGCCGTAGCCGCCGTTGGTGATCATCATCCGAAGGTGCGGCACCACCACCGTATAAGGAATGTAACGCTCGATGATGATGTTGTCCTGAGGATACAGGGCTTTGAGGGGCCCGGGATCCCGCCCGCCGGTAGAGATGAGCAGGTTCGCCGGAAAATGCTTCAGGGCTTTTAACGTAGGGAGTATGAGCTTACGGATGTCGTAACTGTCAACGGAACCCTGGGTGAGGAAAATGTTGGGAATCGTTGCGCTGCGTATGCGCTCAAGCCAGGGATGCTCAGCATAATCGCCGTTTTCGGGCAATACGGGTCCCACAAAATGAACGGATGCGGGAAGCTGTCCGTGCGGAAACTCAAAGACCTCTGTGTTGAACTTCAGCACCAGCGCTGCTGTATGCAGGTTCTGTGCAGCAAAGAACCGGCTGAGCCTGGGAAGGCCACATTCTTTTCGCAGCCGGTTGATGTAGCGTTGGATGGGGATGAACAGCACTTCCCCAATGAGGTTGGCAAAATGGATTTGCTTGCGCTGATACAGATTTTTAGGTGGCATCTGGCCCGTGCCGGGCGTTGGGAAATCATCGGCAAACATTAGCAGTGGTGAATTGCCAAACATCACCCAGGGGAGCACACCTTTCTCCGCTAAGGGAATGGCGCCGGTAAACCATTCGTCGGTAATCAGTGCATCGGCACTGAAGTGCAGGAGGATATCCTGTAGGTCTTGATAATACGGCAGCATCGGATCGTAAAATACTTTACGGATGTAAAAGCCGGCATGGGCCATTAGCAGCCGCACGGGTACTTTGCCGAAGTGCGTTCTCACCGTTTCGTCGTGAAACGCCACGGCCCGCCGGAAGGGTTCGAAACATGCCCCCGTGGCTTCAATCCGTTCACGAAAATGAGGACCGCTGTACCACACAACTTCGTGCCCCCGCTCAAGCAATCGGCGGGCGATGGGAAGTCCGGGGTTGACATGTCCCGACAAGGGAACGGTAGCAAACAAAAAACGCGACATAACAGGGGACCTTGATTTTTCAGCAATTTCGACACAAATTTAATACTTTTGCACCATCATAGGGCGATTCCTGCGCCCGGGAAGCTGAGGATCCAATGAGGATATTACTGATCAATCCACCCCGTTCACCGCTGAACAGCATTCTGGAATTTGCACCGGAAGAGGCCCGGCCTTTTATCCATAAACGTTTGATTGGCCCACCACTGGGCCTGCTCACCATCGCGGCCGCTGTGCCAAACCACGATCTTAAACTGGTCGATCTGAAAGGGGAGTACGATCTTCACCCCGATGCACCACCGCTTGCCCAATTGATTAACCGCTTGCTTCACGATTTCAAACCCGATGTCCTGGGCGTAACAGTTATTGCCTCGGAATATGATTTTGCACTGGAGATTTTCCGTTGCGGAAAGTCGGTCGACCCACGCCTCATCACGGTGGCCGGGGGCCTCCACACCACCCTCTGTCCCTTCGATTTCGATCATCCCGAGGTGGATTACGTGTGCCCGGGCCAATCCGCCGGCATGTTCCGCGAACTGGTGGATGCCCTGGAGGCGGGGAGGAACACGGATTCCATCGGAGGCTTGCTCACACGCCGCCATCAGCCACGATTGACTCCTTCCACAATACCACCGAAAACCTGGGATACGGCAGGTGCCAACTTCCTCTATCCCAAGCGCGAGCTGCTGAAACCCTGGATCTCCACCTATCACGTGGGCGGCCATTCCTCGCCCTCAACCTACCTCTTTACCTCCCTGGGCTGCCAGCACCGCTGCACGTTCTGCTCCATCTGGAAGCAGTTTGGCGGGTGTTTCTTTCAGCGTGACCTGGAAAGCATTATCACGGAACTCAAGCAAATTGACGACTACGATGTGGTGCGCTTCGCTGATGCCAACACCGTGGTGAATGTTGCTTTTATTGATAAGCTGTTCGACCGCATCGCGGAAGAGGGCATCCATAAAGAATTTATTATGGACATCCGCTTCGACACCGCCGCCGAAAATCCCCGCCTCATCGAAAAACTGGCCAAAGGCGGTCTTAAAGTGGTGATCTGTGGCTTCGAATCTTTCCGCGAAGAAGAGCTAAAACGATACAGAAAAGGATCTTCCGCGCACCTCATCGAACAGGCGATTGATGTCTTCCACGAAAATGGCGTCAACCTGCGCGGAAATTATGTGGTCCCCAATGACTACAACCACGATGATTTTGAAGCCCTGGCGGAATACGCCGCATCGCATCGCGTGGTGTACGCGGGCTACACTATCCTTACTCCCATGCCCGGTACCGATTATTACGACGAAATGAAATCGCAGATCATCGATCGCGATCTTCGAAAATATAATTTCTTTAACTGTGTGTTGCCCACTAAAATGCCCTTGGAAGAATATTATCAGCACGTGGGCAGTTTGTGGCTTATAAAAAAAGGAACAGACGTCATATAATTAATAGGGAATAATTAATAGGGAATAGGGAATAGGGAAGAATGAACGCTTCTTCAGGCTCAGAATGACACTTCGGGCGAGATCATATTAACACTATTGAGTGCTTCAGGATTACCCTACCTGTTCGCGTTTTTTTGAAAATTAAATTATTAACTATTAATTTTTAATTCTTAATTCTTAATTGTGAACGAACTCCTTCCTCCGATGTTGCATACAAAGTCTGCACCTGCCATTAAGCGTCTGCCGCCTCTTTGGGTTATCCGGGCAATCGGTAAATTGCGTTCATGGCTGATGTCGCTGGGGCGCGGCATGTTTCCGCCCGATTATGTGGTGATGGAAACCGCCGCTGGATTCTGGGTGGCGAAAGCCATGGGCGTGGCCGTGAAGCTGGAGTTGGCGGACATCCTGAGCCAGGGGCCCCTGAGCATTGATGAACTGGCCCGCCGCACCAACACGCATGCGCCCTCCTTGCTGCGCTTGTTGCGGGTGTTAAGCGCACACGGAATTTTCCGGCATCTCAAAAATAATGAGTACGCCAATACCCGGCTCAGCGAAGCCCTGATGGAAGATCGGAATTCAATGAAATATTTTGTCGGTGCGCACCTGGGTGATAATAACTGGCACTTTCTGGGCGATCTGGAGCAGGCTGTTAAAACAGGAAAAAATGCGATTGTTCGTAAAACAGGGCAGGAGCCTTTTGATTTTCTCCGGGATCATCCAGCGGAGTCCGCCCTGTTCGATCGGGCGATGACGGATTCCAACGAGCTCTCGATTCCCTTATTCCTGGCGGCTTTTAATTTTGGTGCCTACAAAAATATCATCGATATCGGGGGCGGACAGGGCTATCTGCTGTCGGCCATCCTGGCAAAGCATACCAAATCGGAAGGGCTGGTCTACGATCAACCGCATGTGGTGAGCCAGGCAGAAAGAAATTTTGAGCGTTTTCACGTGACCGATCGCGCCGGCTTCCGCGCGGGCAGCTTCTTCGACGAGATTCCCGGGGATGGTTCGCTTTACCTGATGAAAAATATTCTGCACGATTGGGACGATGCTACCTGCCTTGATCTACTGGCCCGGGTGAAACGGACGATGCCGGCAGGTGCGCACCTGCTGATCATTGAAGCCCTGATCTGCGATGATAACAAACCTGCCTTCGGTAAACTGCTCGACCTGCAAATGCTGATTGGCACTACCGGCGGCCGCGAACGCACCGCTGATGAGTTCCGGCAACTGCTGCAATCTGCAGGGTTGAGCCTGTGTCGCATCATCGATACCGCAACACCTTTTAGTTTTATACTGGCCGAATAGGGGATAAAAAAAAGCCGGACTTGCGTCCGGCCCCTGTATCCGTTAGTGAACCCTACCCAAAATTCACACAAAACGGACCCATAATGGTCAAATAACGGAGGCTTTTTTGGTATATTGTATCAGGCGCAAATTTTTTTTCATCAGTCCGGCCTCTTAATAAAATACCACTTCCGTTGGAATAATCCCGGTGCTTAACGAATCCAGAAGGACCCCGGCCGGGCTGTAGCGGAATATTTTTCCATGTTGTACATAGTCAACCGCATCGCTGATGTAGAGCATCCCGTCGAACGGAGCCACACTCACCCCATGGAACTGGCGTCCATTGCTGCTGATCAGGGGGGCGGCTGGCAACTGGGTGGCGGCGATGTCCAGCGCCCACACCCCTGAATTCAGGAAATACAGGGTGTTGCCAGCGGCATTGATCCGCACTTTGTCCCAGATCTGAAGATAGTTGTCCAGGCTATACGCCTTTATGACGGTTTTTGCAGCGGGATCAATACAATACAGACCAGCCGGCTGAGCGAGCGCCGCATCACCCATGCACATGACCCAAAGCCGGCCCTGCGCGTCCGCAACAATCGAATTACCGCCAAACCCAATGGCTATGCTGTCGGAAAGCTGATGACTCAGGCTATTCACGAGGTACAGATAAGCGGTCCGTGTGTTGGTTACAAACACGGTTTCACCCACGGCGATCATTTCTTCCGTACTGCCGTTAAGTTTGATGGAACCGTCAACGCTAAGCGTGTTCAGATTCACACGGGTGAGGGCGTTGCTGTATAGATCGCTTACGTAAGCCTCCGTCGCGTTCACCGGAAATAGATAGCGGGGAGAGCTCAGTCCGGTAATCGTGCCGGCCGAGGAAAAATCGCTCATGTTCACGACTTCAATTTTCCCGGAATTGTTCACCACGATGTAGCCCTTGCCATTTATCACTTTAAGGGATTGCACCACATCGCCCAGAGGGCGGTCATTGGCCGCTTTGAAAAGGTCGCTGGTAAAGGATTGATCCGCGAAGCGGTAATAATCGATACTGCCGTTGCCCCACTGAAAGTTACCTTCGTTCAAAATGTAGGCACCACCATCCTGAACGGGGACCGGTTCCGGCGTGGGTTCCTCTTTTTTGCAGGCGGAAAATGCAAGCACGAAGGCCAGTAACAGCAAGGTTTTGCGTCGCCGGTCAGATTTTAATAAACGTTTCATGCGCGGTGTTGGTTCCGTTAATTATGGTTATGAAATAGCAGCCCTGCGGCCAATTTCCGGCATCAACCTGCAGACTTGACGATGCCGTTTCAGTATTGATGTCAAGCATTTGTTGTCCGTGAAGGGTGCGGATGTTGATCCGGATCCGGCCCGTCAGCCCTGTCCAGGCCACCGTAAGAAGACCGGATACCGGATTGGGAAAAACCTTTATTCCCTTGTCCGTGCTCGCTTCCGGAAGTGCATTCAACTGGTTCCAGATGACACCGACGGCATCCAGGTCGAAGCCGCCTGCATCAAAGGGTGTAGGCCAGGGGTCGTTTATTTTGTTGCCGGCGGTGTCGTACCTTGCGTATTCCTTATCCAGACTCCCTACCACATCCACAATACGGACCTGTGTAATGCGATTAAGGTCGAGGCCGGGAAGGCTTTTCATTTCTTCAAGATCGAAAGGTGTTCCGTAAAGAACGCTGTACTTACCAGCTAGATTGTTTATCTTGGTGGCATCGGTGCCGCCAAAGCCGTCGGTTTGCACACTGCTGTCGGTCAGGGAATGCGCCGGGAAACGGTGAAAGGTTTCACCATCGCTGGAAACCTCTACAAAGGCTAATTCCAGAAAATTTCCAAAACCGTTTTCGAAAACAGCAAAGTCCCAGCCCGGCCCGTTGACCAGCGGATGATCAAAGGTAAGGGTGGCGCTGCCGCCGTCGCCCAGACTCACCACACCGTTGAGGCCGGCCGCTCCCAGGGCTGCACTGCTGTCGCCCACCGCCGTGAGCCCCAGTGTGGGGTCGGCGATGTTCTGGTAGCCGCGTACCACCTGACACTGTGAGGCCCAGGCAACAAAAACGCTGCTGTCTTTATAGATGGCCGTCGTTCCGGGCTGTCCGGCGGGTGGCGCATACTGGGCTGGCACCAGCACCGGCCACAGCATAGCGCCCATTAGTGTGAATAGCCAAAGCGTTCGCCGCATTCTTTTTAGTTTTTAATGAATGATTGTACATAAGGAGAAGCAGTTCCGCTCAGGCGGATCAGGTACATTCCGTTCTGCAACTCGCTGACGTCAATTTGTTGATGTGCATGTCCGTTCAATTCCTCAGAACGCAGCAGGCGCCCGTTTAGATCGAAGAGTTCACAACGGTTGAAGCCGGAGGCCTGGATAATCTCAAGATTGAGCGCACCGGACGAAGGATTGGGGAAAATGTTGGCGAGATGATCCTCCGCTTCTTGTATGCTTTCGGGTGCCCATTCAAGCGCTTGCAGTTCATCGAAAAAGAAGAAGGGCGGGGTGTTCATGCCGTAGGCACCGTTGTCTGACGAGGAGAGGCTAAACTGAACACTGTCCACACGGCCCAGGGTGTCCAGCGAAACCCATTGCCAGTCACGCACGATGTAATCCTGGCTGTTGTCGCTGAAGCGGTAATCGGCCAGGTAAAACTCTACGCTGTCGGCCTTAAGCGCACCGTGGAGCCATCCACGGATAGTAAGCTTAAACCAATCGGGATCGTCGCCGGTGGCACCGCCGAATTTCTTCGCGAAAGCGTCGCCATTGCTCATGCTGTAATCACCGTAGGTTCCGTTGGTAAGGTACAGGCCGTGCACGGTGCAAAGGCCGTTATCGGCGGGCATCCCGCTGATGGTGAAAGCGGAACCCTGCTGTCCGATGCCGTAGGTGGCAGTACCGTTGGCGCCGGTGGCCGGTCGTGCACTGTACATGTTCGCATACGAGCCATCGCTGCTGTCGCGCATGCTGCTGTATGCAAAGCCCGACTCCCAATAGCCCCCGTAGCTGGGGTTGTAAACGCAGGGAAAAAGAATGCTGCCGTTGGTGAAGCTTCCGGCCAGGTCGCTTCCGTTATAAAAGGTATCTACGGGCATCCCGGTATCTTCAAAGTCGCTGAGATAGTCAGTCTGTGCAAGCGCGGAGCTGAAAACAAAAAGCATCAGAAATAATAAGGTCGTACGGAGCTGTTTCATCGTAATGATTTTTTAAGAGGTTTTTGAAATTGGAATTGAAGGCTCCCCGTGTACGTTCGGCCGGGCATCGGGGTCCCCGCGATCACCAGGTAGCGGTAATCAAAGAGGTTGGCCACCCCGAAGCTTAAACGTAGTCCGGTTTGCTGTAGTTTAAATTGCTTACTGATCTGCACATCGTGGATCTGAAAGGAGGGCAGGTAATCGATGTTGTCGGACGAAAGGTAACGCCGGTCGGTAAACTGGTAGTTGTAGGCCAGCAGGAATCCTTTCCACGATAAATGCAGGTGGGCCGAGGCCCGGTAGGTTGGTGTGTAGATGAGTTGCTTGCCCACGGAGGCGTCGCCCGCGAAACGGGCTTGCATGTTGCTGGCGTGTGTACTGCTGTATTCCGCACCCAGGGCAGCATACCATTGGGGCGACTGCCAGGTGAACTGCAGGCGGCTTTCCAATCCGCGACTCCAGACGGTCTGAATGTTCATGGGGGTCCAGTAGGCCCCGGCCGGCAGCCAGACTATCCAGTCGTTGATGTGATTGCTGAAGACCGTCAGCGATTTATAAAATTTCAAATGCCGGCTCAGGCGGAAATCGTGGGTAAGCCCGGCCTCAAAGGTCCAGCCTTGTTCGGGCTTGAGCTCCGGATCGCCGCCGGGGTTCCAGTAGAGATCGTTGAGTGTTGGGATGCGGTAAACCCGCGCCAGCGCAAATTTTAAGCCCACCATTTTTGTGGGAAGGTAATCCAGCCCAACGGAGAACACCGGCGACAGTAGTTCCTTGCCGCTGTATTCTTCGCGCACGCTGAGGGAGGTCTTGAGTTTCCCGTTGCGACTTTGCATACTGTGGGCCGCGAAGAGGGCCACGCGATTGCGCGCAACTTTTCCCGCGTAGTTGTTGGAACGAACCTGCTCCAGCGTGTTGTTGATGCCAACATTGAGATGATGTCCTTTCCCGGGCGTGACGTTGAACTCGGCCTCTGTAATGGAATTGATGAAATTGTTACGGGCATCAATGAATGGAAGGCTGTCGAGATAATGCTGCTTTTCGCTGCTGATCATTGTTCGCAGCGCAAGGTTCCATACCCGGTGCAGGGTTTTCCAACCGGCGGATCCACGAAGGGTGCGATCGTGCTGGTCTTCCGCGCCAAGCGTATAAAGGGCGGCCGGAATGGCCCGCTCATTTTCCTGAAACCAAATATGAAAATCCAATAATTGCGTTTTCCCAATCTGCAGCTGTTGCCCGCCGATGAGTCCGTACTGGAGGACGTTGGCGTGCTTCATCCGGGCGATTTGCCCTTCTTCATTGGTATAGTGAAAATTATTTTTTCCGTAATGAAAGAATGCTTTCACCGATGTATAGCTGCGTTTGGTGCCGGCCCCGGCAAAAACCCGGGTTCCGTAGTTTCCGTAACTACCGGCGCTGGTGCTTATGCTACCGCTGAAACCACTTCCAAAGTCCGGGTGGGAATTCAGGTGGATGCTGCCGCCAATGGCGCCGCTGCCAAACAGGGCGCAGGAGCCACCCGACTGCACCTGCAGTTCGTCGGCAGAGGAAACGGGGAAAAGGTTCAGGTCGGAGCCACCGTTCATAGGACTTTGCAGGTTAAAACCATTCCAGACCACCGCGCTGTGAACCGCGGAGGTACCGCGGAGCGAAATACTTCCCAAACCGCCGGTTCCATAGCGTTTAACATAGATCCAGCCATCGCTGCCCAGCAGATCGGCCAGGGTCGTGGTGTGGGAAGCCATACGGCGGATGCTGTCGTAAGTGCGCACCGTATAGCCGGCCTTAAAGGCGTTCAGACGATTTGATTGAACCTCCAGGGCGGGCAGCAGGGTGGTGGTATCGAGCAGACCGGGTTGGGCCCTCAGCGAGCCATGGCTGAAGGCAAGCACTATCGTAATGCAGAGAAGGTAATAAAATCGGCTCATACCACAAGCGATCAACGCGGTTTTGTTGTGATGGCCGGGAAATGAAAAAAATGGAAAGCATAAATTTCCATTCTCGTCTTTATCCCGAAGACATCGAATTCATGTTTGAAGTGGCAGGTCTTCTGACTTACCTCCCCCGGAATGTCTTCCCATCTTTCGACAGTGACCTTAGTACTCCGGGCCTTGTGAGGCTTACAGCAGCGGGAACTGTTCAGGACTCTCACCTGATTCCCTTTTATGACGGCAAAAGAAAATTACCGACATACCATTTCGGGGACAAAGGTATAAAAAAATCGGAACCCCGACAGAAGGATGAAAAAAAACAGAAAAACGACAAGCCCTGGAATTATTCCTTACCTGAGCTGCCCTTCGACATGCTCGGGAACCACTTGTTGAAGCGTTCCTATTCTCTTACTTGACCCGAACTTTCTGTCCGATCTGCAAGAGTTTTTTCTGACTGAAGCCGTTCAACTGACAGATGCGGCTAACGGTGGTGTGGTATTTTACCGCGAGGTGGGAGAGGGTCTCTCCGCTGCGAACGGTATGATACGATCCACGGCTGCTACTGTAAGAGTGATTGCTGACTTGCGCGGTGGAGACCACCGTTTTCTTGGGTTGGATATTATTGAAGGTGTAACGACTTAGGTGCAGCGTGTCGGAATGCAGCACCTTTTTTTCAATATCAATAATTTTGCGGGGATTGAAGGGGGTGCCCAGGTAGCGCGTCTCAAGGTGGAGGTGAGGGCCTGTGCTGCGCCCGGTTGATCCGCCATAACCCAGAAGTTCGCCGGCTTTCACATTTTGATTTTCCACCACACGGTTCACAGAGAGATGGCCATAAATAGTTTCCAGACCATTGTAATGACGCACTACAACAACGTTCCCGTAACCGCGATGATAGCGTGAAATCCGCACCACACCGTCGAATGCGCTTAAAACACTGTCGCCAATTCGCAGACCAAGGTCAATACCGTAATGAAAACGACGGCGACGCCAGCCGTATTCGGAGGTGACACAACCTTTATGTGGCATTGCGAAATGGCCCATGGCCGCCCCGGTCAGCATGATATCCGTGGTGTCCGTCTTTTGCGAAAAATCTACCTTGGGGTAATGAATATAATCGTTGTCCCAGCTTTCGTATAAATCTGATGCCGGATGATAATCTGCGTTCGAATCGTAAATGTCGTAGAAACTGCTGGCTAAATCAAGGCTGTCGTTGTAGCTTTCAAAAATGTTAAAAGTGCCGCTGGCAGGTTGCGCGTAGCCTTGAGTGGCTGCGATGCCGAAGAAAAAAATAATCACTACGAACAGTCGGTGGCTTCGTCCCATACCCGAAATTTTGTTGGAAAATAGTAAAATTGGTGATGCCGGTTTCACAAATTTAGAAATATTCTTTGAACTGACAAGCCCGGGCGACTAAAACTTTTGTTTTTTTTTGAGTCGATGCAGGCTGCATCTCGTTTGGCTGCCGCGTCTGAGCCTCCGGAAGCAGGCTGAAAACACGGCCGAAAGAGGCAAATCGTGTACGCTCGTTCACCCGGGCACTCGTTCTTGTAACCTTCCACCATTTTTGTATTATCTGTTCACCGCGCCTCGCTTGTTTCGACCGGTCGTTCTAAAAAAAAGTTTGGCTAAATTGAAACATATTTCTACTAAGTGAGTATACGGTATCAGCTGTGTTGTTAAAAAAAGTATAAAAAAAATTGTTCATTTTTTCCAACCAATTAAAAAACTATTAACTTTGCTCCATCCCATTTTGGGCAAAACTTTGCTATGATGCAGATAATGAGATTGTTAAAAAAGTGGTATGTGATTGTACTGGTTCTGTTCGTGGTTCAGATCGGAATGGATTCCTGTTCAAGACACTATCGTTATAAGAGGATGATCAAGCGCCGTCGCGGCGCAGTTTCGCACCGTTATCATAGCCCCTATCAGCAGCGGCTTAAGAAAAGCACGATTCCTATTAACCGGAACTATATTATCAAGAACAAGCGTAACACGCATGGTGTTCCTACAGGAATCAGGACATTATAAAAAAAAAGCCGGTTGAACACCGGCTTTTTTTTTATTCTGCTTTCATTAGTTTCTTGGTGAATACATGATTTTGAGAACTGATTTTGATTACGTAAACGCCGGGTTCCAGGAAGGCCACGTCTTTGAGAGCAATGTAATTGTAGCCTGGAACACGGGGGAGTTTTTCTTTGCTGTACATTAATTGTCCGGAGGTGTCGTAGATCCGAACGGATAGATTGTCGTACCCGGTGCCATAAAAGATCACGGATAACTGATCATGGAAGGGATTGGGTGATATTTCCATTTGGCTCTCCGCATCAAAGTCGGCGGGTTGGTTGCCCCCCAGTATGAGGTGTGCGGCGGCCAGGTTCGGAATCCCGTAGCCGTAGCTGGTATCGGGATGGGTGTAGCGGTTGGCACTTTGGATGATGCTGTTAATGATTTGTTGGTTGCTGAGGTTGCGGTTGGCCTGCCAGAAACAGGCCACAGATCCGGCCATAATCGGGGAGGCGAAGGAGGTACCGTTGCTGGTGACAATATTTCCGTCACTATTACAAACCGTAGCTTGCAGACCGAGGGCGCAGACCGAGGGTTTGATCCGGCCGTCGTAACTGGGTCCGCGACTGCTAAAGTAGGCGTATTCGCCGTTTACGTCGACGGCCCCGATGGAGAGTATGGAGTCGGCGTCGGCCGGGGCTCCGATATATTTCCAGGAATTGTTTCCGCTGTTGCCGGCGCTATTGACCACTATCATACCCTTGCGGGCTGCCATTACTGCGGCCAGCGATGCCCGGGATGTATGCCCGTTCATGTCGTTGTAGTCATGGCTCCAACGCGCAATATCGAAGGTGGTGTAGCCCAGTGAGGAGTTAATGACATCGGCGCCCAGACTGTCGGCCAGCTCGGCGCCACAGGCCCAGTTGTCTTCTTCAATCGGAAATTCGGAAGCGCCGTCTTCGGTACGTATAAGATAGTAGCTGGCCTTGGGCGCGGTTCCAACCATAACGCCCGGTACATTGGCGCCCATGGTTGACAGAACGTTCATGCCGTGTGTTCCGGCACTGTATACGTTGCCGCCCGGGTTCACCAGGTCGCGGGTACCCAGTATCTGTCCGTTCAGCCGCAGACTGTCGAAAACAGGAATCACGTCAACATGATAGAATCCTGCATCCATCACGGCAATGAGCATACCTTCACCGCGAAAGCCCAGATCGTGCAGGTAGTCGGTGGCCAGCATATGCGCCTGCGCGTAAGCATTTCCGTAATCCCAGGTCTGGTAAGTATCGTCGAAGGCAGGCGCCTGGGTTTCCCCAAAGGCTTGCATTCCGCTGCGCTTGCTCGTCCGCTTCACCTTTTTCGTTGGTTGAGCTCCTGAGGCCGGGGCTTCGGATTTAACCGGTGAACGGCCAATAACAGCGAGAGTGTCGATTGACGAAACAAAAGGGAAACCCTGGATCTTCGCCAGCGCCGCACTGTCCATGGTGGCGAAACTTACACTGTTGAACCACTTGCTTACGTTCAGCACCGTAACGCCGGTGCTGCGCACAGAATCGATGTACCAGGGGTTCACCGGGAGATCGCTGGCGTTAATGAGGATGTTCTGTGCCGCCCTGCGGGCCAATGCTCTGGGGGAGAGGTAGGCCGATGGATTGCTGATGCTGTAGGGCGAGCCGTTCTTATCCGTGAAATTTGCCCGCCATTTTATCTGGTTGATTTGGGCATCCGCGGCCATCGCCGATACGAGAAGGATACAGACTACAATTATTTTTTTCATAGAAATCAAATGTGTTGTAAATACTGAGAAGGCTGTCATTCATCACCCCAGGCCACGATGGTGTAAGAATAATCGAAACCATGTGTGATAAGCCCGGTGGGCAACTTTTCCTGTTGAATATGTTTTTTATAAACCAGCCCGATGCCCGCCGCATATCGTTCGACGGCGTAATCACGGCTGATTTGAGTGGTGTAATCGTCCTGCAGAACAAGCGCCGTGGAATCCGCAAAAAATGAACCCAATTGCCAGGGTTGATGAATATCAACATAGGTGTAGTCAAGGGACTCCAGCGTATTAAACGCGTTGCCGTTCCATTCGACGCCGTCTTTTATCGGGAAGATCATTTTAATGTAACGCTTGTTCTCTTCAACGCGTTCCGCGGTGGCTTCCGTTCGCAAACCAAACCATACGTCTTTAATAAACCAATCACTGGTGTCGGAAATGCGCTTGTACCGCTCTATCCGGATGTTTTCCCGCCCCTGGTCATCAATAAAAACGGACTCGAAATGCTCTTTTATCTGAAAAGAAAAGGTGTCGATGCTGCCGTCAAAATCATCCCAGGCAATGCTGTCGACCTGGTACAAAACCCAATGTCCGGGATTGACCGGAAAGTACCTGTATCCCATATCCATTTCTGCCGGACTGTCTTTTTTGCATCCGGACAGGGCTGCGAAAAGCAGCAGTAGGGCCAGAATGTTCAGGGATGGAAATGAAGGAGAATGAGCCGGCATAACAGAGGAGGATATTGATAATGCGAAGGTACGAAAAATTAGTTTAGCCTGCAATGACGCCACCGCCAAGGAGGTCATCACCTTCGTAGAAGACCACGGATTGCCCGGGGGCAATACCCTGCACCGACGTGTGAAAGCGCACCCAAAGCCCGTCCTCACAAGCTTCAACATCGGCAGTGGCCCCCTGGTCGTGGTAGCGTATGCACACGTGAAGGTTCTTCAATCCCGCTATGGATGAGTACTTCATGAGGTTGAGTTCCCTTGCCCGCAGTTCCGTTCTGTTGAGTGATTCACGCGGTCCGAGGTGTACACGGTTGGTTTCCGGATCCAGCCGGTTCACATAGAGCGGGTAACCTACCGCCACCACGAGACCCTTACGCTGGCCAATGGTGTAGAAGGGATATCCGTCATGACGACCCAGTACCTTGCCCTGGGGATCGATGAATTCGCCCCCCTGAACCTTGTCTTCCAGCCCGGGAAGGCGCCGTTTCAAGAAGCCACGGTAATCATTATCGGGAATAAAACAAATATCGAAGCTTTCGGATTTGCCGGCAATCTTTTCAAGCCCGTGTTGGCGGGCAATTTCCCGGACTTCGGGTTTGGTTAGCCCGCCGAGGGGGAAAAGGGTCCGGCTGAGGCTTTCCTGCGAAAGGCTCCACAGGACATAGGTTTGGTCTTTTTCGCGGTCGGCCCCGCGGCGGAGATACCAGCGGCCCTCGTGCTGCAGAACGCGGGTGTAATGACCGGTGGCAATGTAGCGACAGCCCAGCTGGTTGGCCTTTTCCAGCAGGTCTTCCCACTTCAGGAATTTATTGCAGCGCACACAGGGGTTGGGGGTGCGACCGGCCAGGTATTCATCGATAAAATTTCGGACTACATGCTCCTCGAAACGAGGACGGAGATCCAGAACATAATGTGGAAATCCATATCTGACGGCGGTTTCGCGGGCATCATGGATGGCGTCAACGCTGCAGCATCCCGTTTCTTTGCCTGCACAGCCGGAGGATTCATAATCCCAAACTTTCATGGTGATGCCCACCACATCGTACCCCTGTTCCCGCAGCAACAAGGCAGCCACCGTGCTGTCTACCCCGCCACTCATGGCAACAAGTACCTTTTCGCCCGACCTCATGGCTTATTCCTGGTAAGTTTTTGGATCCACTTCGCCGCGCACCAGACCCGCCCAGTGCAGGAAACCTTCTGCATTGGCATCGGAAACAATGACCTCGCCCGCTGTCGCTGGTGTGAGTCGCAAAATACGGTATTCCGGGCTGTATTCCTTGCGGTTGCTGATACAGCTCAGCGATACAAAGTAATTCGCGTTTACACGGAAGAATTTGTACTCATTCAGTATATGTGCAAACTCGTCTAACTTGCGGTCCGAAACATAATCGGTACCGTCGCTCATCCGGATTTTTACCAGTCCCCCCTGGTTAAATACATAGGCAATGTTTTCGATGTTCAGGTAGATGATTTTTTGATCCGGTCCCGGAGTGGTGATTTCTTCGCTGATCAGCCGCCCGTCGGCATACGTCATGCGCTTGTCCGCCTGACCGATTTCGTTAAAATACATCCACAGGCCGTCTTTTACTTCGGCTTTGTAGTTCCCGGAAACCATGACCTTTCCACTTAGATAGAAATAGGTGACCAGACCGTCCGTAAGTCCGTTTTTGTAAGTTCCCTTGAAATTAATCAGGCTGTCGGCAAAAAATTCACAAAAGGGGCCGTTCAGTACGCCTCTTTCGTAATGCTTGATGGAGATGGGTTTGCCGTCGGGAAAATAATTGATCCATTCTCCTTCCGGGATGCCGCTGTGATAGTCTTCAATTTTTATCAGTTTTTCTTCATCGTTGTAGTATTTCCAGAGCCCATGCTTTTTCTTGTCCCAATATTCGCCTTCGGCCATTTTTTTCCCTTTCGGGGAATAATTGACGGCTTTGGCCATCAGGCCTTTTTCGGAGTACTGCACCACCGATTTGATGGTCTTGTCGGGATAATAGTAGCGAAACTGCCCCACCGGAACATCATCCTGGAAAGTGCCGTCATACTTGAGGGTATCTCCGCTGAGTTTTACCCAATAGCCTTGTTTTCGACCCTGGGCATCCAGCTGATTCTTTTCGGTGGGCTGCGGTTGTGCCAGGAGCGGGGCGCTGATCAGCAAGCAGAAGGTGAGGAATAGCGGCAGGTTTTTCATCGCATAATATTTTGGAAATAACGACAATTGCATTAAAATGGTATGGTGAAGTATGGATAGAACATTACAAAAGTACGGAATTTTGATGCTCGCTGATCCAGCTGGAGAATTCCGCCAGGCTGTTGAAATGGTAATCGCAGAGCTCATTGGCAATAGGCTCCAATCCGCTGATGCCAACGGTGATCATGCCCAGGTTTCGTCCGAAGACCATATCCGATGCGGAATCGCCCACCATCATCGATTTCCGAAAGTCGATGCCGGGAAAATCCTGCTGGGCCTTTAACGCCATGCCCGGTGCTGGTTTGCGGAAGGGACTGCCGGAACCGGCCAGGTCGGAGCAGTGGTAGATGCGGTCAATGTGAGCGCCTTCACGTTCCAGCTCCGCCAGCATATAAGCGTGGACGGTTGCGAGCTGTTCTTCAGTCATCCGTCCTTTCTGAATGCCTTGTTGGTTGGTGACAATCAAGAGGGGCGAAAAGATGGACCCGAGTTGGCGGATGGCGTCGGGAACGCCGGGCAGGAAGGCAAATTCCGATATCTGCTTCACGTAATCGTTCGGCAGCTGGCGGTTGATAACACCATCACGGTCAAGGAAGAGCGTCCAGGAAGCCGCGGGAAATAAGGTCATGCCTGGTTTTTTGGGAAGATGGTGGCTTCGATTTTACCGCACAACAGGTGTCCCAGGGTGATGTGGATTTCCTGAATACGGGGGGTGCTGGTGGAAGGAACGCGTATGATAAAATCGCAGGCTTCGGCCATCTGGCCGCCGGTAGCGCCACTGAATCCGGCGGTGTGCAAGCCCATTTCGCGGGCCGCGGCCAGCGCGTTGATGATGTTTGGCGAGTTGCCGCTGGTGGAAAGTGCGATGAGCACATCGCCGGCTTTGCCGATTGCCCGCACCATGCGGGCATAGGCTTCGGCAAAGGAATAATCGTTGGCTACCGCGGTCAGAAAACTGCTGTTCACATGCAGCGCCTCCGAGGCCAGCGGGGGACGGTCGTACCCGAAGCGGCCACTCAGTTCCGCCGCCAGGTGCTGGGCATCCGCTGCACTGCCACCGTTACCGCAGAATAATATTTTGCCGCCCTTTTTCAAGGCTTCAATACAGGTTTGGGTGATGGCGTCCAGTTCAGCTCGCAGCGCCTCGTCGTTCAGCATCTGCTCCCGCAGCGCGATGGAGCTCTTGAGAACCTGTGTGTAGTTTTCGGAGAAGGTCATCGATAGTAGTTTTTTGAAAATCCGGTAACGGTCTTCCGCCCACGCAGTGATTGCCACAGACCGCTCATCATGCCCAGTCCGTAAGCAAAGATCTGGATGAATAAGGTGATGACGGCAAGTACGGAAACCTTAAAACTATGGTAACGCAGCAGCGACTGAAAAAACGCAATGAACTTGATGAGGCCGATCCCGCTGAGGAGAAGGCCCGCGAGAATCCATCCCCATAGGGGAAAAAAAATAAACAAAAACGGGAGCAGCAGCACACTCAGGATGAGTCCGCAAACAACCAGCAAAGGTAGAAAATGCACGGGTTTCAGCATGGCTTTGTCCATCTTGCCAAGGTTGATGCGGGCCACGCCCCAGTTGAAGATTTGTTTAAAGAAGCGCTTCAGACTCGTGCGACGCTTGTGGTAGACAAAAGCATCGGCAACCAGGCCGACCTTGTAACCCGCATTGTAGATGCGCGAGGAATATTCCATGTCCTGCCCGTGGCGCAAACCGCCCATGCCGCCGAGCTTTTCAAAGATCTCACGCCGTATGCCCATGTTGAAGGAGCGGGGATAGAATTTTTTGGAAACACTTTTTGTGGAACCACGTGTGCCGCCCGTTCCGATAAACGAAGTCATGGAGTAATTGATGGCCTTGAGCAACGGACTGAAGGAGGGGTGACAGGTATCGGGACCGCCAAAGGCATCGAGGGGCGTGCGCTGCAGGTGTTCGTCCAGCTTGCGCAGATAGTCAGGCGGAAACATGCAATCGCTGTCAATAAAAATAAAGTACTCCCCGGCCGCATAGCGCATGCCGTGATTGCGCGCTTCACCGGGCCCTTTATTCTCCTGATGAAGATAACGCAGTTGCAACCCACTCGCCGATGTGTAGGTGTTGATAAAGTCGCCGGTGCCATCTTTTGATCCGTCATCGGAAATCACCAGCTCAAATTCGCTGCGATCAAAATCCAGCAACTCGGCCGAATTCAGCAACTCACGGATTTCGCCAATCCGGTTGTACGATGCAATGATGAAGGAGTATTTCACTGTTTCTTTTTTTTTTAGTCCCTGGTCCCTAGTCATCAAAAGTCCATCCGATGCCTACTCCAATCATGGGTTGGAAGGCGTGTTTCATAATAGGTACGTTTTCCATCCCGTAAAGGATATACATGGGATCGAGCACGGCTTTGAAGAAAAGGCTGCGTTGTATTTCATAGCGTACCCCCACGTGAAGATTCACACCGGCCAGGTGCTGAGAATCCTTGAAATGCCCGAGGGAGTCGCTGTAATTTTTGTAGAGATAGAGGTAGGTTCCGCCAAAGCCGGCATCGACCAGCCAGCGGTCGCCGCCAAAGAGAAAGTTCAGCCCGATGGGGGCACCGGTCAGCCCGAGTTTTACAAAATTATAATAGATGCCGCCCAGACGCAGCGACATCATAAAGTTGGGCCGGCAGATCAGCGTACCTTCCCAGTTGATGGAATTGTAGGTGAGGTAGGAGAAGTTGGTGTGGGTTTCGTGGTAGACCACGTTACGCGGGCAGAAGGTGTACTTGGGCCGCTGGCAGCTGCCATCGCGGTAAGTGGCGCCTTTTTGCTCCTGGGCGTAGGCGGAGCCGGCCAGGGTAAAGCACATCAGGACGAGGATCAGTATTCGCTTCATAATGATTTGGTAATCCTGCAAAAGTAAACGGAAAATCCGAAATCTTATTGGTTGTTGCAGTGAAGTATTAACAATCAGCCGTTAATAGTGAAGTGTGTGCTGATGGTTCAAACCCGGGATCAGTGCTGCTTAAAGGTCGGATGATGGTAGGCCTCCAGGTCAAAGCTGCGCGACTTAAAGCGGTCGGTTTCGATGTACATCTGTTGCCAGATGGACAATCCCATGACAATCCACAGGTAGTTGTAATGCCAGCGCATGTTGGGATGCGGGGCGTGGTCCATGATGCGGCGCAGGTAGGCGTAGTTGAAAATCCCCTGTTGTTCAACGGCTTCCCGCGTAAGGATGTTTTCGGCAACGTCTTTCAAATCTTTGCGGAATTGTAGGTATGGATTGACGGTGAAGCCCCATTTCTTTTTGGTGACGATCTTCACGGGGAGCTTTTGCGCCATGGCTTTCCGGAATAAATACTTGGTGGTGTTGTTTTTTATTTTGAGATGAACGGGGATGCTGAAGCCAAAATTTACCAGATCCAGGTCCAGGAAGGGAACGCGCTCTTCCACGGAATTGGCCAGCGACATGCGGTCTTCCGTCAGGAGGTAATCGTTGACCATCTTGGTTTGAAATTCCGTGTAAAGCACGCGGTCGAGGCTGTTCAGATGACGGCATTTTTCAAACACAGGGTCGAACTGAAGATGCACTTTTTCAGCCTCTTCTTTCATGCGCTGGTAGAAGGCCGGATGGTAGATTTCCTTGTAGAAGCCCTGATCAAAGTCCCACACATTGCGCAAAATCAGGTAAAAGCGTTCAATGTTGCCAACGGAAAGCAGCATCTGCATTCCGCGCCGGTATTCATCCAGACTGAGGGTGTGCGTTGCGTTCTGGAGTTTAAAGAGGAAACCGGATTTCCAGTTCAGCAGCGACTGCATGAAGCGCGGAACCAGCGGATGAATGCGGTTGAAAGGATAGATGAATTTATGGATGTCGTAACCAGCAAAAAGCTCATCGCCGCCCAGTCCGCCCAACACAACCTTGATATCGCTGCTCACAAATTTCGACATATTGAAACCCTGCAGCAAGTTGATCTTGGGTTCCTCGGCATGCCAGAGCACTTCCGGGAACTGCTGCATGGGGTTCATGCTGAGGCTGAGGGTGCGGTGATTTGTGTTGAAATGTTTGGCCACCTGCTCTGCATCGGGGAATTCATCCGTAGGCTCATTAAACCCCATGGTGAAGGTGTTGATCTGCGGTACACCGAGCTCGTGCATTTTCTGCACGATGGTGGAAGAATCCATGCCGCCACTTAGGTAAACGCCGAGGGGAACATCGCTCATCAACTGCCGTTCCACGGCCTGTTTCAGGTAGAAGTGCAAGTGTTCAATGGCTTCTTCTTCGCGCATGGCCGGCTGTGGGCGGAATTCCGGCTCCCAGTAACGCTGTATATTCAACTGATCGTTTTCATACACCAGGTAATGCGCCGGAGGCAGACGTTTGATGCCTTCAAAGAGGGTTTCGTTGCGCTGGGTGTAACGCAGGTTCAGGTGGGAGTGCAGCGCGTTGAAGTTGATGCCGCGCTCCACGGCCGGATGCAGCAGGATGGATTTCTGCTCCGAGCCGAAAATCAGCACGCCATTTTTGTGATAGTAATGCAGCGGCTTCACTCCGAAGTGATCTCGCGCCAGCATCAGCTTGTTCTTTTGCTGATCCAGCAAGGCAAAGGCAAAGATGCCGTTGAGACGTGCGAGAAAATCGCAACCGTGTTCTTCGTAGAGGTGCACCAGAATTTCCGTATCGCTGGTGGTATAGAAACGATGACCCTTTTGGAGTAGTTCGTTTTTTATCTCTTTGAAGTTGTATATCTCTCCGTTGAAAACTACCGCTACCGTGCGGTCTTCATTGAATATCGGCTGATCCCCTGTGCTGAGGTCAATGATGGAAAGCCGCCGGTGCCCAAGGGTGACGTCGCCATGAACATGCACCGACTTAGCATCCGGACCGCGGTGCGCGATGATGTCGAGCATTTCGTTCATCAGACCGCTCCGGTCTTTTCCGTGTTCAACGATGCCTGCAATTCCGCACATGGTGGTGTTTTTTGATGATACTTACGTCAGGATTTACGGAAATTTTTCCGGGTGTCTTCAAAGATGCCCGCCAGTACGCCTGTTAGCGCACGGCGCGTGAAGCGTTGGTTGTCATCCGGCCGGGTTGAGGTTACCCCGTTTTTCCATGCTTTCCAGCACTGAAGGAGGTAATCCGCACCGGCTTGTACATCTTCATAGTCCACCAGCTTGCCGGCCCTGGTTTCGTCCAGCACGAAGGCGGCGTCGCCCCTCAGTGGACCATACGCCAGCACCGGCTTTCCGGCACCGATGTATTCAAAAATTTTACTGGTGATGATGCATTCGTTGTCGGTGGTATTGGGCACGATGAGCAGCAACAGCGCGGCCTGGCAAATTTCGCGGATGGAATCGGCATAATGCGTATAGGGACTGAAGCGAATCTGATCGCGGTAGCTCAGGCTGTTCGTGATGTCGTGAATGTAGGTTGGGAAATTCCCAAGCCACAGCATTTCCATGTCGTTGCGGAAGTCATCGTGCTGCATGGCCAGGTCCAGGCTGCGGAAGAAACATCCGGGATGCTGTTCCCGGCTGATGCTGCCGGCATAGATAATGCGGAATTTCTCCGGACGTGTGGGTTCGCTTTCGCGGAAGTAGCGCTCATCGTAACCATTGGTGATGAGGTGAATGGGCTGCTTGGTCTTGCGTTGCAGGATGCGCCGCAGCGACGGTCCTACGGTGATGACTGCATCCATGCGCTGGATGGTCTTTCGCTCAATCCGCTGATCCCAGCGGTGAATCCACTTCATGCGCAAACTGTTTTCGGCCAGCCAGAAGACGTCGGTCCAGGGATCACGGAAATCGGCGACCCAGGGAATACCGGTCTTACGTGCGGCCTTCCGGGCAATCATGTGATTAGTCTGGGGTGGGGAGGAGGAAAAGATCAGGTCAATTTTTTCTTCACGGATGATTTGAATGGCTTTCTTTGCCGTACCGAAATACCAGGGAAAACGGGTGTCGGGAATGAAGTTGTATTTCACCCAGCGCGACAAGTTATCCATGAAAGAGTTTTTGCTCTGATCGGTGAACCCGTATGGCACGAAGTTCTTGCCCGATTTAGGTGATATCTTTTTAAAGGCTTTGTGCAGGCTGAATCCGGCTGAACGGTACACGCGGGTGTCGGGATTAATTTCCTTCAGCAGGCTTTCGTCGGTAAAGGGAAAATCGCCGTCAGCCGTGGTGAGAATCACCGGTTCCCAGCCAAATTCGGGCAGGTACTGGGCGAATTTAAAGATGCGGTTCACCGTAGCGCCGCCCGCGGGTGGCCAGTAATAGGTAATAAAGAGGACTTTCTTCATAGATTCGCCATATCGTAAATGTCAACGCCTTCAAAGGAGCCGATCTTGTTTTTAAGGTAGGGTTTCAGGTAGTCTTCTTTGTAAAGATCAGGGTTGGAGATGAAAAGATAACGCGCACCCAGTTCCCTGACTTTATAAATCCGGTAGGCCGGTGCTAGTCTGGGTTCGCCGAAACCATTCCAACCGGGCTGATCCATCAGGGCCAGGGATATGTTGATGCTGCCGTCGTCGGGAACATAGACCTTGTCGTCCGGCTTGATGCCAATGCTGCGGTTGTATGCTTCGATGCGGTGAAACGGGTATACGAAGCGGCGGTTGTAATCATCTTTGTACCACCAGATTCCGTTTTCGTAGGGCGTTACAAAACACAGGTAGGTGTCGGCGTGTTCAGGATTCCACTTGAGCCGCATCTCGAGGTTGTTGCGTGTATACAGAAAACTGTACATCAACAGCCCCAGGAAAACAGCGCGGAACGCCAGGTGACGGCTGAAGTTGGGGAAATTCCGGTGCAGGTATACGGCAAAAACCAGGAAGGTTGAAACAAAGAGAATTAATATATCAATCATGTAGTAATCATGCACATTGAAGGCCTGGTACCACAACAGGAAATAGCCGCACACGCCGGCGTACACCATCAAAAGTAACAGTAGGACCTGCCAGGGAATCTTTTTGCGAAAGGTCATCACCACTATAAACAGAAACATCAATCCGGTCGCCATCAGGACATAGCGACCGAACAGCTGATATATCAGGAATACCGTGAAGTCGTGCCAGATGGAGGCGATGTTTTCGCGGCTGATTTCCCAGATGGGCCAGATGTTGTTAAAGGTGTACATGCCGCCGTGCTTCTGGTTGTACCAGGCTGCGTAAACGTACCAGGCCGCCATCGCCGCCAGTACCATCAGAAAGGGAAGCAGTTGTTTCAGCGGGTGTGGAAAGATCCGGCCTTCCCGGCGGTAACGGATAAGGTTCAGGGCTTCGGTGATGAAAACAAAGACGATGACCACCAACGCAATCAGGGCCGAGACCTTGAGCAAACCCGCCATGGCAAAAAACGCCATCGACACCCACAGCGCAGCCATGCGCTGCCGCGTCATATAACGGTAGAAAAACCAAAGACCGCAGAGCATCATGCTGAACGCAGGAATGTTGGTGAGGTAGTTATTGGAATAAAAGGCAACGATGGGGGAGGCGAACAGCAGCAGGGCATAGAGCAGCGCCCATGCCGAATCTTGCAGTACATCTTCCATCAGCCTGAAAAAACAGTACAGACCCGCAAAGGCAATCAGCACCACCAATAATTTATACAGCGATTCATGGTAACCAAAAATTTTCCACAGCAAGGCAACGCCCCAGTATAGGATCGGAAATTCACCGGCCGCATAACCGCTGGTGAGACCGTCGCTCTGCTGATTGTGAATGGCAGGGGTAAAGAAATTCATGCTGCCGTTGTAATAATTCAGTGTAATCGACAGGCAGTCGCTCTGCCGCCAGATGTGATTGCCGCTGGGCCGCAAATGACCGATCTCATTATAGCTGTACAACACGGCCATGCCGGTGAGCAGTACGAGAAAGATCCATCGGTAAAGAACCGGTTTGTAGGCCCAGCCGGAATTATTGTCTTGTTTCATAGCGTGGTATTCGTTCGGGTTCGTCATGCAGGAAGTCTGCACGAAAACTTCTGCATAATTAGTAAATTTTGGCGACATAGCGCGCAGGCCGGGCGGGTTTAACGTCATTTGTTATCTTTGCAAAAAAATACCATGATGACCCGGACGGAATGGATGACTGACGATGAGGTGGCGGACTCGCTGGAGCGCGTGCTGCATTATGCTGAGCACAACGAGTATACCGGATACAACAAGTATGATGCGCTCGACAGCAAGTTGTTATGGTTCCTTTCGTTTGGCAATAAGTTCCTGCGCCTTGTTTACAGCCAGGTGGTGATGCGTTTTCCGCTGAACCTCCGGCCGCTGCTGCTGGTGCCGAAATCGCGCAACCCGAAAGGCATAGCCTTGTTTGCGATGGCGTACATGAATCGCTATAAATCCGCTGGAAACCCTGACGATCTGCGGAAAGCAGAAGACTTACTGGATTGGCTGCTTACACATCCGAGTAAAGGTTACAAGGGCATCTGCTGGGGTTATCAGCATCCCTGGCAGGACGTGGGCTTCTTTGCACCGGCACACCTGCCCAACCGCGTGGTGACGTATTTTGTGGATACCGCGCTGATGGATTGTTATGAAATCACCCAAAAGGAAAAATACCTGAAGGCTGCGCAAGACAGCATCAATTTTTTGCTGAACGAGCCCAAAGTGATGCTGGATACCGAATACATGAAGGCCATGAGTTATGTGCCCGACGAGCGGGTGAACTGGATCGTGATGGATGTTAGCATCCTTACGGGTGCCATCATCGCACGCATCTGCAAGTACGCACCCGATGCGGCCTTGCAGAAGGATGCGGAAAAACTGGTTCGTTTTGTTGTGGATAAAATGACCTCCTACGGTGCCTGGTATTATACCTATCCGGCCGGTGATCATCCGCGCAAGCACGACAATTACCACACGGGTTATATTCTGGATGCGATACTGGAATACTCCGATTACAGCGGTGATCAGCAGTTTATGGACGCGTATCACCAGGGCCTCGCGTACTATGAAAAGCATCTTTTTCTTGAAAACGGCGCCCCGAAATGGGCCAACGACAAGGTATATCCGTTCGATGTTCATGGATCTGCGCAGGGTATCATCACGTTTACCCGGGCTTCGCGCTTTGATGAACGTTACCGTGAGGTGGCGCTTCGCATTGCCTCCTGGGCAGTTCGAACGATGCAACATCCCCGCAAGGGCTATTTCTATTACCAGAAAACACGGTGGTTTCGCAAGCCTTTTACACTGATGCGCTGGTCATGCGGCTGGATGAGCCGGGGCCTTTCAATGTTGATGCAGCCCCGCTAATACATCTTCTTGCAAACGACAACAGGGGCGGACGAACCTCTTATTCAGGGAAAAAGCGTTCCAGCACTTCCTTTACTTCAGGGCCAGGGTAAACCGGCAGCAGTTCGTTGAGTACGGCTTTGGCCAGTTGCGGAGAATTCTGCATCACCAGGTGGATGGCGTTCAGAAAGAGAATGTCGCTGTGACGGGCGTCGACCTTTGATGCCTTGGACAGGTACAGCGCGGCTTCGCCGAATTGTCGTTGCTGGGTGTGGATAGCGGCCATGCCCATCAGGCCGAAAAGGTTTTTTGGATCGATGGCTAAAACTTTTAGTGTCCAGGATTCAGCATCTTTCCATTTTTTGTCCAAAAAATAAAAATTGGCGGTCATCAAGAAGTTTGGAATGCCCGGCTGCAGGGAATCGAGTTTGAGTTGCATGCGGAAGGCATCGGCTTTGCGGTTGCTGAGTGCGCAGATCCCGGTGATGTTTTCGTAAAGGTTCTGGCTGCGTGGGGAATAGCGGATGCCCTTGTTGAACCAGTTGAGTGATGCGGAGGGATCGTTGTTCAGAAATTCGATCAGCATCAGGCAGGCGTAGGGAAATTCACGGTCGCTGTACAGCCCGTTGGTCAATGCTTCCATGCGTTTGCGGATCTGTACGAGGTCGGCTTTGACGTTGTCGCGCAGGGTCCAGTTGATCGTATCGCCGTGCCCGCTGGTCTTTCCGGAGTTGTCGATAAAGGCCTGGTAGATGATTCCGGTAAGGTGGAGTGCGTCCAGCATGGCCGGGAAAGCCGGGTTCGAGGGATCCTTTTTGATGGCCGATCGCAGGAAGTCGGTGTTAATGATACGTTTGTACGAAAGTGTATCGAGCACGGCGGTGTCGTGGATTTCCGAGAGGGTGTAGATGGCTTTCAGCATGGCCGCGTTGGCCATCTGGCAATAGTTTTCAAGCTTGTCGGGCTCAAGGTTCAGGGCTTTCTGCAAATAGT
>CAZPDS010000010.1:7810-49900 GCA_964585485.1 uncultured Bacteroidales bacterium | reverse complement strand
TATTTCCGTAAGGCTCCAAGGATGAGGAGACAATTGAAGTCTTGGCGTCTTGGCGTCTTGGCGAGAAAATCATTTCATTTTTCTTCACGCAAAGCCGCAATGAAAGGAATATTTCACGCAAAGCCGCAAAGGAAGGAATAATTCACGCAAAGCCGCAAAGGCGCAAAGGAAGGAGTATTTCACGCAAAGCCGCAAAGGCGCAAAGAAAAGGATTATAGTTTTCGCGAGAGACGATTATTTTAATTGAATATTTCCGTAAGGCTCCAAGGATGAGGAGACAATTGAAGTCTTGGCGTCTTGGCGACTTTGCGAGATAATAATTTTGATCTGATGTTTAGAAAAATAATTCACGCCAAGCCGCAAAGCCGCAAAGAAAGACAAATTTTTTTTATCGGTAGAATAGATTTAATAGTATATCTATCGAGAAGTTTTAAAGACCAGATAACAAATGAAGTCTTAAGGTTTTTGCGACATTTTTGTTTTATGTGAGATAATTGTATTTTTGATATCATGTTTCTCGCACATCCGCGGAGACGAAAAAAAAACAAAAATGACAGAAAACGAAATCGCAACTATTGTTGTCAGCGCAGCATACAACATTCATGTTAAGCTGGGCCCCGGTTTATTGGAATCGGTTTATGAAGAAATACTAGATTATGAACTCGTTAATATGGGTTTACGTGTAGAACGACAAAAAGCCCTCCCTGTTTTTTGGGACGGGTTAAAAATGGAGATAGCTTTCCGAGCCGATTTAATTGTTGAAAACAAGGTTATTGTTGAATTAAAATCAGTAGAACAACTAGCAGCAGTTCATCCGAAGCAATTATTGACTTATTTGAAAATAGCGGATAAAAAGTTAGGGCTACTGATTAACTTCAATGAAAAGCTTATTAAAAACGGCATTACACGAATTGTAAATAACTTGTAAGGTTTCTCGTCAGGCTGTAAAGAAAGGCAGAAGAATATTTCTCGCAAAGCCGCAAAGGCGCAAACAATGGAATATTTCTCGCAAAGCCGCAAAGGCGCAAACAATGGAATATTTCTCGCAAAGCCGCAAAGCCGCAAAGAAAGGAATATTTCACGCAAAGGCGCAAAGGCGCAAAGAAAAGCAAAGGATTATAGTTTTGGCGAGAGACAATTTTTTTGAATTGCACATTTCCGTGGGGCTCCAAGGATGAGAAGCCGCTGAAGTCTTAGCGTCTTTGCGACTTTGCGAGAAAAAAGTTTTGGTGCGTATTTCTCGTGGTGATCCAAAGATGAGAATACAACCGAAGTCTTAGCGTCTTTGCGACTTTGCGAGAAAAAAGTTTTGGTGCGTATTTCTCGTGGTGATCCAAAGATGAGAATACAACAAAAGTCTTAGCGTCTTGGCGTCTTGGCGAGAAAAAATTTTTCATTTCATGTTTTTCACTAAGCAGCGGATACGCATCGAAAACCAACTACATCTACTGTCTGTACTCCCGTTGTGATTTGCTTTCTTTCTTTGACTTTATGATATTTGCAACAGCTCGAGAGTATAGGTGGTGTTGATACGTATGGTTGTGATTTGCTTTCTTTCTTTGACTTTATGATATTTGCAACAGCTGAATAACACATTATCCAACCATCAGGAGTGTTGTGATTTGCTTTCTTTCTTTGACTTTATGATATTTGCAACAGCGGCCTTTTCGATGTAGTTACAATGCTGCTTGTTGTGATTTGCTTTCTTTCTTTGACTTTATGATATTTGCAACAGCGCACAGGCGTTTTTTACCGTTGTTGTCCAAGTTGTGATTTGCTTTCTTTCTTTGACTTTATGATATTTGCAACAGCAACCCAGCCGTACACTACGGCGATAAACGGGTTGTGATTTGCTTTCTTTCTTTGACTTTATGATATTTGCAACAGCTCACCGGCTAATTTTTGTAGCAATGACGGGCGTTTGCGGCAAATATTGAAATGAAAAATCTGTTGCGATGAATAAAAAATCCGGCCTTGCGAGCGCCGGATTTTTTATTGCATCAGAATAATTCGAGTTGCTGCGGGGTGTCGGGTTTGTGATCGGCGCTGGCTCCCCGGAAGAATTCCATCATGCCGAATTGTTTATCCGTAATGTCGAAAACGATGACTTCGCCAGCGGGCGGAAGCGCTGATTTAACGCGCTTCTTGTGAACTTCGGCGTTTTCATAGCTGGGGCAATGCCGGATATAAATGGAATATTGCAGCATGCTAAAGCCATCCTTAATCAGACTCTTACGGAATAGTGTGTAATTCCGGCGGTCTTTTTTGGTCTCGGTCGGCAAATCAAAATAGACAAATACCCACACGATACGGTATTGGTTTAAGCGGCTGTAGGGATTTTCGTTTTTCTTCACCTGACAGGGTAGGCGATTTTCCGTTGTTCGCCGGCAAAGCAACGCATCAGACTGGCCGTGGTCCGCTGCGCGGCGATCATCAAGGGGCTTTTATTTCCCTCAATGACAACGTCCAATGCCGGAATTCCCAGCAGCCGGGTTTTAATTTCCTTATTCAATTCATTTGGGAGCTGGTTTTCGTAATCGCGCACAATGTGCCAGACTACCTCGTCTACGTAAGGCCGGTAAGGTTCCATAATATCGTCGGCCAGGCAAAAGGCATTGTACTTGTTTTTGTGATGAATTCCGCAAAGCGGGAGCAAACCGCTGCCCACCAGGCTGCGGGCTATGATGGCGCGTACTATGGCATATCCATAATTCAGCAATGCATTCGGGGCGTCTCCTTCGCGTTCACGGGTGAAATCATCCAGCTCATCAAACAACTGTTTCCAGTATTCCGCCGCGGCCCGGCCTTCCACATTGGCCGGATCGCCGCTACCTACTTTGCGGGTCAGCGCATATACGCCTTCCCAGGGCTTTTCAAGTCGCCGCAAAACGGCGGCCTGGTTGGCGATCTTGGCTTCAATGGTTTGCTTCCAGAGGTTCTTTTTTAATGGCTCACTGGCCTCAAGTTGAATGCGGACATTTTCGCTGTAGGTGTTGTTCGATGACATGGGTAGTACCAATCCGTGCGGGATGTGACGCTTATCGCAAAACAGTACGGCCGTATTGTTTTCGGTCAGCGCCTCCATCAAACCATGGGTAATGCTGATCTGCGCGTGATCGATTATGGTCATGCCGATGTCTTCGACCGGAACCGTTATGATTTCAGGATGCTCTGTTTTAAGCTCAAGCTGAAGCTGATCATCCCTGAGGCTGAGCCTTGCGGGATTACCGAAGTATAGGGTGCGTTTGATCATAGTTTCAGTCCTGAGAGCTGCCGGGATATAGCGTAAACAGTTTTGTGCGTACGGCCATTCGGGTATGTCGTTATTTAAGAGGTTATTCTGTTTGATGTAAATCAACACACGGGATGTGGCAGCGTATTCATCCCGTGAGAAAGCGAGGATAGCTATTGCAATTTTTGAAAAACTCCGTCACGTTCAGTATCAATAACGCCTCCCGTGTAACCGCAAACGCCCATCCGGGGGGAATTGATCACCGGCATGGCAGCATAATCATCAAAATCCGGACATTTCTTCGAGTGGATTATTGCACATTTGTCGCAAAACAGGTAGTCTTCATCCCAGTTGTGTATAGAGCAGATTAGAGTTGCAGGAGCTTTTTTACAGCTATCGCACAAAATTTCGAGCGGTTCGTTGCGCGAAAGTAAAACAAGGGGTTTATCAGCTTTGAAAGGAAATTCAGCTACCGTGGTAACCAACAGATAAGTGGAGCTTCCATAGTCATATTCATACTCTAATTTAAGGTCCTTGCAAAAAACGGCTTTTGCCTTACGGCTCATCGGAATTTCACCGGCGGTATCCTCCATCAGTCTTTCGTATTCCTTTATTTTGCCCTGTTGCAATAACTCTTCTGCCTCAAAAAAATCCCACATTCCGCCTCCGTATTTTCTTGCTTCCGGATTGCGAAATGCGCTCAGATGGCCGCAGCACTCGAGCCATACATCACGCAAAAATCCATCTATTTTTTTTATCGTGGTTTCACCGTCCACCCATAATGAAAGGAAATGAGGCCATCCGCCATAATGCGGATTAGGTTCAATTTTTATCAAAAAGGATTTGCCTGGTTTGTTAATAGCTTGAATTTTCTCTAAATGAGTTTTTAGGTGACGATTGATGCCCGCCTTGGCAAAGCTTTTCCCGCAAAACAGGCACTTGCCTTCGGATTTGAATTTGTTGGTCATGATGGCTGAGATTTGTTTTTAACATTGACTGCAGATAGGCTTAATATTCACCTACACTTACGATTTCTCCTAAATGGTTAGTGCGTACTTTTATTATTCCTTCAATTGCACTTAATCCCAACTGCGGTTTATAAGCAACATTCTTTAAACCTGCATTTTCTTCAACTGAGGTTTCTAGATGATGCCGGAAAAAGTAATTCTTATTCGCAATCTTCTGTACCCTAAATAAATTCGGGCTAATCAGTTTTTTATTTTTGGGGTCTAATAAATCTATTTCAGCGGGGTTAAAACCGGCTTTTTCATTCGGGAAGACAAAGAGTTCGTTCTGTTTCATTGTAAAGAGAAACTGCCATCCGAGGTGCTGGTTAAATGCCTTATCAATTATCGGTAAGTTCTGATTGACTCTTTCTACGGCTTCGTACAGGGAAACAACCTTTTCCTGCAAATTTCCGTTTTCATCGCTGTAAACAGCCACGTGATGATTGTTACCGGTGCTTACAAAGTCAACGGGTATTTTATGACCATCTTTATTTAAAACAGGTTTGCCAAAATGGTCATTTTTATAGTGCAATGCCTCTGCGTTTTTTACGCCGCTGATAGTCACGCGTTTAACAGAAATACCTTTTTCTTTATTGAGCCAAATGGGGTTTTTGTCTAAATCTGAAAACGCCTTTTTAGCATCACCGTTAAATTCTTTTAAACGGGATTCCATAATTCGCTTGACACCAACATCTAAAATTTTATCAATATTTTTTTGCTCTTTAAAGTTATCGGGCGTTATATCTTTTCTAATTGAAAAATCTTCTTCAAGCCAAACTAATTTTACTTTTTCCGGCAGTTTTTCTGTTTTCTCATCGTTTAGATAAATGGGGTTTTTATCTAACGCATTTTTTCCGGTAAAGGCTTTTTTTGGATCGTTGTTGTTAGCTTCTAAGCGTTGCAATAATAGCTGTCTGAATAAAGGATTGCACACCTTTTCAATGGTTTCTTTATCAAACTTAGCACCTGCCTTTTCTTCCTTTTGCACATAGTATTGATACCTGCCATACACTGTTTCTTTGTGCAATTGCCCGCGGGGTGTTAACGCTTCCTGTACTTTATCCTGGCCCGAAATCTTGTTTTTATTTTTCGTAACTACTTTGTTTTTCGCTTTATGCGAAATAATGATGTTTTCTAAATGATCTTTAGCTAACTGGCGGAAGTTGTTGATGGGTTCTTTGAACACTCTTTTCTTGTCGCCATTGTCATCAATTTTTACCTCGGTTTCTATTGTTTCAATGCCAATTATATTGTTGTGTAGTTTATGTTTTTCGTCTTTGCGGGCATTGAGATAATTCAAATACTGAATATGATTGTGTTTGGTGAAAGCTACTGTTAATGCGTCCATAGCGTGATGGCGATGGTCGTTGCGTTTTGTCCAGTCTTTAATTACTTCTACTTGATGTCCGAATTTTCTTTCTTGCATTTCGGTCAAACCCAATGCACGATACTTCGGCAAGTTGAGTTCTTTCATTACATTGATTAATCCCCAGTCTTCACGTAGGCGGTCGGTAATTTGACCCGAAGTAGAAACCACAGCACGGGTAATTTCAAACAGCATTTCTTTCGCTTTTTTAGCAATGTATTGACTGTCTCTTAGATCACGTTCAATAAATCCATCGCCAATTTCAGATTCTCTTTTCAAGAGTTTTTGATACTTGGCTTTTGAAATACCATCTTCTTTGTTTTTCTTTCCTGATTCAAAAAGGCTTTCAACCCTGTGTTGATACTCGTTCAGCTTTTCTTCTCCGAATTTATTTTCAATGAAATCATAGGCCGTTTTATCACCTTTATCCAAATTGGTTTGACGATACACAACGGTTTTATTGGAAAAACTGTCATCAAACATTTTTGATTGCGGAATGATGTGTTCAATATCCACTTCCTTACTGAATAATTTTTCTTTCGGAATGTAGGTGTTGGTATATAAATCTTTATAACCGTTGTTCTTTAGTTCCTCATACAATTTGTAGCGTACAATATCATTTCGCGTTGGGTTTTTTAATCCGAATTCAGTTTGTAAAATTTTATGAATTTTTTCGTGCGTAATTTTTGCCGCATTGATATTGGTCGTCATTTCTGCTCTTTCAGCCGCATTTTTCTTTAATTCTCGCGCTAATTCAATCCGTATTTCATCAAAATGAAAACCGGGCTCATTTCCTTGTTCTTGAAGTAGTCTATTTTCTTTATCAATGAGCGTGTTTACTACGTTTATCATTTGATTGAGAATCTTTTCAACGACCGGATTCCGTAGTTCATTCTTTTTTAATGGTTCTAATCTTGCTTTTAATTCACGGTTTTCAATTTCATCTTTCGTGAGCGAATGTCTCGAATGGCGATAACCGGCTAGCTCACAAGCATCGCTATAGTTAGATTCTTGGATAAATGGATAAATACGTCGCATTGCTTTGGTGGAAAGATTGCCATGATCGTCCTGAAAAGTCACATTGGCTAAGATTTTGGCATGTTCTGGTTTAAAGCCAAATTTCGAACAAAGTTGCTGTTTCAATCCAATATTGTCATTACCGTAGATTAGTTTATCTTCTTCACTGTATTTTTTTGTATCGTCTTCTGCTGAATAGAGCAAATGCCACAACTTGTAAGAAGCCTGATTTTCAAAATCTTTTCCTTCCAGCTCAGCATTAAATTCTAAAATATCCGTATTGATTTCTAAAACGCCGAAAATAGCTTTAACCATTTCCTTGATTTCAGATGCAGGCGTTTTCAGGTCTTTTACATTGATTTCATCGGAATCAGAAAGTTTTAGCAATTCTTCGTTGTAGCCCTCAATTTCTAGTATTTTTAAATAGGCATTGTACATAACCTGATTGGTGCGGTTGCCTTCTAATTGGGTGTAATTTACCTGCCATTCTTGTGGTTTGTAGTCCAGTAATTCAAGAATGGCTTTGGATGATAAGTTTCCTTTTATATTTAGTTCATTGAAAATTCGTTGCTTAGCATCTAAGTCCAATCCAAAAATTTCCTTTTCATCTCCCGATATTGCGGCCTGATTTTCTTTCTTAACAACGCGCTTTTTACTACCAGCTTTTTTGATTAAAACATTATTGAGGTTTTGCCAGATTTTAAACTCCTGGAACAAAGGCGAAGATTTCGGAGCCACACGCATTCCGATTGTTTTCTTTTTGCCATTCACCACTATATCTTTTCTCTCTAATTCACAAAAACTAATCAAACCCTTTTGGGATTTTAGTTTGCGCTGATAGAAAATCACAATATCACGGATTTCCTCTTTCAGTGCTTCGGTTAGTTCCGGATGAAATCCAGCTTGTGTTGTCCAGATTTTTTCAAACTCATCTAAATAATCTTGTCTATAGAAAACTTGATTTTTAAGAGCTGTGTGCCGGTTTTTTATAAGTTGATTGTATTGATTCTGTCCAACAGTTTCATGGTTAAAATAAAGCTCCTTACTTCTGTCGGAAATTGCACCCAGATAACCGCTTGAGTTGTTGAGATTGTTGTTGATTTCTGTCAATACATAAGCAACTTGTTCTTTGTCTAACTGTTTTGAAACGGCATCACTACGCCATTTGTAGGATTGCAATTTCTTCTGGGTTCGTGCATCCAGTTTTATCGTAGATACATTCTTTAAACTATCTTCCAATCCTTTTATATCGGCCGTATTGAATTTGTATTTTGTCCAGAACATCGAAGAAGTCGCTCTTTGACCTTTGCCTTGTAGTTCCTTATAGAAATCATCCGTAAGGATTTCAGGATAAAACTGTTTTTGAAAACCCCACACCTTATCAAATTCGCTTTGCAAATCGGAACGGTAAAAATCGGGCACGGTTTTTTTACCAGCCTGCATGTTTTGAAAAACATATTGTCCGGGCGTGAGGTTATCTTCATACAGTTTTTTGGCAATGCCCATGCCGTCAATAGCCTGCCCGTCCTCTTCGTTTTTGGCTTTGCGACTACTTTTATAACCTCGTTTTTTATTAATCGCCAAAAGCACTCTGGCAAATTCGTTTAGCTCTATACGCTCTGTGGCTGACTTAGCTCTCAGTTCCCATGTTTGGAAAGTGGTTTGCTTTCCATCTTCGGTGAGTTTGGTGTCTGCATTAATAATATTGGCACTTGAAAGTGCATCAAGCAAATTTTTTCTGCGTAATTGATAACGGTCTAAGTTTCTTCTTGCTCCACGCTTTAACGTACGATCAGCATTGGTGGTCAGAGGTTTTCCTTTTTCAAAATTTGTTTGCTCATCCACTGTAAGCGGATTTACACGAACACCAATCTGTTTGATTTCAGATTGCTCATTTTTATTTTCTCCTTCGACAACATAAGCCCATCCAATGCTGGTGGTTCCCAGATCCAGTCCTAAGATTTTTTTCATTTTGCTTGCAGTTATTTTTTTTATACGTATCTTTGTTGCTCAAAGAAAGCAAATCACAATAAGGATTATTCCGTTGTGAAAACATTAAGGCGGCGCGAGTCGCCTTTTTTTTGTTCGTAAAAATACTTAATTTTTGATCACAACATATATTGTTCATGTTTTTTTTCGCATTTTGCTGCTTGTGCCGCTGCGAGACGAGAGCGTGCGAATTGTTGGTGCAGGTGATTTTAGCTTAATTAGTGTTGTAAGCCGGATTGCTTCCTTGCCTGCAGGTTCTGACCGCTTAACCTAGTGTATACTATTTTCCCACGCTATTATAGCGTATTGGCTCCTCCGAAATCCGGAGGGATCCGTTTTGCCTGCATGCGGGCAGCGCAAATTGTTTTTTACCTTGTTGGGTGAGACGTTGTGGCGAGGGATGGAGACGCCGTTACGTGCATGGCCTGTGCGTATATGGAGGCTATTTGACGCGGACCCGGTAGCTTAATCCCAGCGATAGCAGGTAGTGAATTTCATTGGTCTTTTGGGCCCAATCGGCGGGGACGAAGGAGCCCCGTAGTTCAGCGCCGAAAGCCTTGTTTTTCCAGGGAACGGAGATGCCGTTGGCCAAAATGATTCCGCCCTAACTCCCGGTGATTTACGGATCTGATCGTTGTACGCCGTTTCAGTGGTGATTACTGTTTCGTATGGTAAGCTCTCCTTTGCGGATGCTGTCCTGTCCGTAGGTGTTCAGCGTGGCCAGCCGGAGTAAGGCGGCTGTCAATGTATACAACCTGTTTTTTTTGAACCGCCTTCGCACAACTACTCTTAATGTCAGATACAATTATTATAAATAACAAAAGTAGTTTTTTTTTATATAACAATGCGATCATGATTATCTTGTTTATTAATTTCTTTTGGTGATCGTTTTCGGGGCAATTATCTATCTTTACGTATCGATTATTAATATAAAACGGCCTGACGAAGAGACGGCAAAATTTTCTCCTATGAACAAACTTATTTCAACTTGTGGTATCAACTGTGAAACCTGCGAGGCGCGGATCGCAACGATTAATAACGATGATAAACTCCGCGAAGAAACGGCCGAAAAATGGCGCACGTCCTTTAATCCGGATATAACGGCGGCTCATATTAACTGCACGGGCTGCCGCACCGAGGGTGTGAAAATCGCCCATCACGCGGAATGCCAGATCCGCCTCTGCGCCGCGGGTCGTGGCTATGAACATTGCGGTCTGTGCGCCGACCTGGAATCCTGCGAAAACCTGAAATACGTGTTGGACCATTGCGCTGATGCCCGGGCCAATTTGAATTCCCTCCTCTGATCGCCACCTTGTAAGGCTGTCGTAGTGACGTTGCCATGCAGCGGTTCTACGCTGACTGCATGTCCCGCATTTTATCCCGAAAATGCGTAAATTTGTAGGTATAAACAGGACATTGATGTGCGATTATTTTATTAACACCCATAAAAAAGAGCAGCCCGGGTGGATCGATGGTGGCTGCGGTGCTTTCGGGAACCCGGAAACACTGGCCTTTCACCGCTCGCTGCCGGCTTATGCCCCCACACCCTTGCTGGAATTGCCGGCTCTGGCGGCTTCCCTGGGTTTGAAACAAATCTATGTGAAGGACGAGGGTCACCGCTTTGGCGTGAAGGCCTTTAAGCCCCTGGGCGCCAGTTATTCGGTATTTTGTTTTCTGAAAAAACAATGGCGTGCGAAATCCGGGACGGAACTCAGTCCCGGGGATTTCCTAAACCCCGCCACGATGGCGCGTTTGGGGCAGTTTACCTTTTGTGCCGCCACCGATGGTAACCACGGCCGCGCGGTAGCGTGGACGGCCCGACATCTGAAACAGGAGGCCGTGATCTATATGCCGTCGAACACGGCTTTGTCGCGGATACAGAACATCGAAGCCGAAGGTGCGCGCGTGGTGCTGGTCGACGGCACGTTTGACGAATGCGTAGCCTTGTGCGACCGTGATGCGCAAACCCACGGCTGGCAGGTGATTGCTGATACAGCGTATCCGGGCTATATGGAACTGCCCGATTATATCATGGCCGGTTATTCCACGATCTTTTATGAAATGGAAGGCCGGATCAATTTTCCGGATCGCAGCCTGGCCGACGTGGTCTTGCTGCAGGCCGGGGTGGGCGGGCTGGCCGCCGCGGGTGCCTGGTATTTTGCATCCCATTACGGGAAACATGCACCGCGCATGGCTTGCGTGGAGCCGGTACTGGCCGATTCATTTCTGGAATCCGCGAAAGCGGGCGCTGCTCGCGAATCCACCAAAAATTACCAGTCGATTATGGCGGGTCTTAATTGCGGCGTTTCGCTGCTGGCCCTACCGGTGCTGCTGGATGCCGTCGATGCTTTTTTTAGCGTTTCGGATCACTACGCCGAAGCCGCGATGCGTAGGTATTATTTCCCGAAAGGCAACGATCCCCGCATTATCAGCGGGGAGTCGGGAGCGGCCGGCCTGGCCGGATTACTGGCGTTGATGCAAAACGAGGCCCTTAGACCGCTGCGCGATGCGTTGGGTCTGGATAAAAATGCTACTGTATTACTCATCAATACCGAAGCCGATACCGATCCGGAAAATTTCCGTAAGGTGGTTTCGACGGGAGAACCTACGCTATGATAAATTTTCTTTTAAACGGCAAGCCCGTTCAATGGTCGGGCGATGAAAATCTCAGCCTGCTAAATTACCTGCGGAACATCGAAGGACTTACGGCGGCCAAAGACGGCTGTTCGGCCCAGAGCGCCTGCGGCGCGTGTATGGTGGAAATAAACGGACAGGCGAAGCTGAGTTGCGTTACGCCCCTTCATAAGCTGGAGGGGGCGGAGGTCCTTACCATGGAAGGCCTGCCGGAACCTGTTAAGCGTGCGCTGGGCAAGGCTTTTGTGGAAAAAGGCGCCGTGCAGTGCGGCTTCTGTACCCCGGGGCTAATTATGCGCACCAAGGTGCTGTTTCAGGAAAACCCGAACCCCACGCGCGACGAGATTAACAGGGCTATCAACCTGAACCTTTGTCGCTGCACGGGCTACGTGAAAATTGTGGACGCTATCGAGGCGGGCCTCCAAAGCCTGCGCGAAAACAGGGCGGTCGAATACAGTGCACTCTCCGGCCGTATTGGTACATCTTACCCCAAGTACGAAGCCCTGGAAACGGCCCTGGGTGAACGAAAATTTATGCGTGATCTCCGTTTCGACGGGATGTTATACGGTGCCTTGCGGTTCAGTGATCACCCGCGGGCGGTGGTGAAAAAGATTGACGTTTCGGCGGCCCTGGCTTTGCCGGGTGTGCAGGGTGTTTTCACGGCCCGTGACATTCCCGGGGATCCCCTTGTTGGATTGGTCTTTAAGGACTGGCCGGTGATGGTCGCTGAGGGCGACACCACGCGTTACATTGGAGATGTACTGGCCGGTGTGGTGGCCTGCGATGAAGCCACAGCGCGGAAAGCGGCTACCTTGGTGAAGGTGGACTACGAGTTGCTGGAGCCGCTTACCGATGTGCTGGATGCAATGTCTGACCGGATCCGGGTTCATGAGGGGCGGTCCAATATTCTTGAAAACTGCGTTGTTCGCAGGGGCGGGGATGCACTGCAGGCCCTGGCTGCGTCGGATTATACGGTGGAGGGTTCTTACGAGACCCAGCGCATCGAGCATGCTTTTCTGGAACCCGAAGCGGCCGTAGCCATGCCGCAGGGTGATGAGGGTCTGTTGCTGTATTCGCAGGGACAGGGCATCTACGTGGACCGGCGGCAGATAGCCGCGATGCTGGCGTTGCCGGAAGAAAAGTTACGGGTGGTGCTGGTGCCCACCGGGGGCGGTTTTGGTGGCAAGGAAGATTTAACGGTGCAGGGTCACGCGTGCCTGTTCGCGTGGCTGCTGAAAAAGCCGGTCATGGTAGCGCTTTCGCGCGAAGAGTCGCTCCGTATGCACCCCAAGCGTCACCCCGTGTGGATGGATATGAAGATAGGTTGCAGCAAGGACGGGCAGTTGACGGCTTTGTACCTTCGTGCTCACGGCGATTCAGGGGCGTATGCCTCGGTCGGCACCAAGGTGATGGAACGCGTCGCGGGCCATGCCACGGGGGCATATCATTTCCCCGTGGTCGATCTGGAGTCGCTGACCATCTATACCAATAACATTCCCTGTGGCGCCATGCGCGGTTTTGGTGCTAACCAGGTCGCTTTTGCGCTGGAAAGCCTGCTGGATGAGCTGTGCAAAAAGGCCGGTTTCGATCGCTGGCAATTCCGTTACGACAATGCGTTGTGCGAAGGCCGTATGACGGCTACGGGTCAGGTGATGGGCAAAGGAGTGGGGGTAAGGGCTACGCTGGAAGTTGTAAAGGACGAATTCTATAAAGCGAAATACGCGGGGCTTGCCTGCGGTATCAAAAATTCCGGGGTAGGCAATGGAATGCCGGATTATAGTGATGTGGTGATTGATGTGGTGGCGGGCGACAAGGTCGTTCTGTACCACGGCTGGACCGAGATGGGGCAGGGTGTTCAGAATATCGCGCTGCAGACACTGGTGGAAGAAAGCGGGCTGCCCCCGGGAATCATTGAAGTCCGCATCGATACCATCGCCGGTATTCCTACGGGGATGACCACTTCGTCGCGGGCCACCGCGCTGCTTGGCAATGCCGTCATTGATGCGGCCGCCGCTTTGCGCGAAGATTTGAAAACGAAGTCGCTGGCGGATTTGGCGGGTCGTCGCTACAAAGGCCGCTGGGTTTGCGACTGGACCACTAAGCCCGGTGCCGACACGGACAAGATCATCACGCATTTTGCCTATGGTTATGCCACGCAACTGGTGATACTCGACGAGCAGGGCAAGGTCGCGAAGGTGATCGCGGCGCACGATGCCGGTAAAATCATGAATCCTTCGCAGTTTGAAGGCCAGATTCAGGGGGGCGTGCACATGGGGCTGGGCTACGCACTCAGCGAGGATTTGCCGATGGAAGGCGGTTATCTGAAAAGCAGCAAGCTGCGCGATTGCGGTGTGCTTCGGGCAAAGGATACGCCGCTGATCGAGGTCATCGGAGTGGAAGTCGCCGATCCTTACGGACCCTATGGTGCCAAAGGGATCGGGGAAATCGGGCTGGTGCCGACGGCCGGGGCGGTGGCCAATGCGCTCTGCGTCTTCGATGGGATACGGCGAACGCGGCTTCCGTTGAAATAAAATGATAACTTTCTGTTTCCTTTTTCTGATAAATATCAGTTTATGGTTATTTTCGCACCGATGAAAAAAGCCCTTTATATTTTGTTGCTGGCGCTTCCATTGTGTGCGATGCATCGGGCTCCGGCGCAGACACGTTCGGACACGGATGCGGTGTTCCGGCTGGTATTTGAGGATTTCGTGGGCCTGGGCCTGACGGAAGTTACGGACCGGATCGGGGTTGTGGATTCGAGTTGTGATGCTGTATTTTATGGCGGTTTCCCGGATACCATCAACAAGAAGTATTTCGGTTATGATGCCGATAATTACATACAGGGCGAAGTTTTTCGCCGTGATTTTGTGGCGAAGTCGAAAGCCAATGTGCTGATCCCGGCCTCGGCGTTCGAGGGTTTACGTTACCAGCGGGTAGCGCGGGCGGAGATGCGGAAATGTTTCAGCAGTCAGCGTACACGACAGCTTGTGATCACAGAAAAGGGCTTTGAGAAATTCGCAAAGCTCTATGGTCTTCGTGCCTATTGTGAAGTTTCCAATCCGTATTTCATTACCGCCAACAGTGTTCTGATTTATTTCAATTATCAGAATGAATTCGACAATAATTTTCAAAATGTCTATGTAGTCGAGCGTCAGCCCGGTGGTTGGAAAATTATCGCGCGGCTGATGGGCTGGCTATAGTCCGGGAATGGCCTGAGCCGGGGTTACCGGGATGGTCAGCGTAAAGCTCTTCAGTCCGGTGGCGTGGGCTTTCAGGATGATGTTGCCGCTTGCCGCTTCCTTCGTTTGTATGATTACCTGGGCCAGTCCGTTAAAGAGGCTGCGTTGGTTTCCTTTTTCCGCTTCATGCGAATTGGGATCGCCGTTGCCGAGGCCGATGATGTTTGCCGGACCGTCGATCTCGAAATGTACGGGCAGGTTTGCTGTTGGCACCGCGCGGCCTTTGGCGTCGACGCAGGAAACGGTGATGGTCATCACATCACGGCCATCGCCATCGATGCCTGTTTGATCGGCGCTCAGGCGCATTGCTACGGGTGTTCCTGTAGTTTCAACGATGCTGCGGGCTACTTCATTTCCGTCGCTGTAGCCGATGGCTTCCAGTTTGCCCGCTTGATAAGGAACATAGAAGGTGTTCATTTCGTAGGCATCCGTCGGCTGTGTTTCGATGGTTTTACCGTTCAGCTTCAGGGTAATACTTTCTGCATTACTAATAGCCATGACCTTGATATTTTTTCCGATGGAGTCCGCGGGCCAGTTCCAGTGGGGAATCAGGTGGAGAACATTCAGATCAGGGCGCCATTGTGCCTGGTGGATGTAATAGGCGGATTTCGGGAAACCGCAAAGGTCCATGATGCCGAAGTTTGAGCTCACGGTGGGCCACTCGTAGGGTGTTGGTTCACCGTGGTAGTCGAAGCCGGTCCAATAGAAACTGCCGGCCACAAAGGGGCGTTCGTTGATGGTTTTCCAGTTTTGGCGGTGGGTAGCGCCCCAGGCGGTGGCTTGGGTATCGTAGGAATCGACGAGGTGGAGGGTTGTATCGGTGCGGTATTCGCCGCGAACCATGAGGGCGGAGCCATCTTCGGAACTGGTCATTGGAATGTCAGGGAAGGTCTGGTGAAAGCGATCATAATCGTACATAAAGTAATTGAAGCCGACGACATCCACGGCCTGGGCCACGTTGACCGCTTCGAACTGACCGCCGTTCATAGCAGCGGTAACGGGGCGGGTGTTGTCGAGTACCTTAAGTTCTTTTACGAGGCGGCGTGCCATTTCATAGCCGAGCTGGGTGCCTTGTACAGGTTCTTCGTTAAACACCGACCAGAGAAAAACGGAAGGGTGGTTGCGGTCGCGGCGCACCAGCCATTGCAGCTGGCGCATGTATTCCGGTGAGGAATTAAAATTGCGGTTTTCGTCCAACACCAGTAGTCCCATGCGGTCGCATGCATCCAGGAATTCGCGGGCGGGCGGGTTGTGCGCGCTGCGGTAGGCGTTCGCACCCATGTCTTTAAGTTTTAGGATGCGGATGGTCCACAGGGAATCCGGCACCGCGGTTCCAACGCC
Source organism: uncultured Bacteroidales bacterium (assembly GCA_964585485.1). Classification (GTDB taxonomy): domain Bacteria; phylum Bacteroidota; class Bacteroidia; order Bacteroidales; family CAIWKO01; genus CALGYY01. The sequence continues at coordinate 34,075 of CAZPDS010000010.1, read as the reverse complement.
GCCGGCATCCTGATGATTGCAGACGCCTTTGATTTTGTAGTGTTGTCCGTTCAGGAATAAACCGGAATCGGCGCGGAATTCGATGGTTCGAAAGCCGCAGTGCTGGCGTTGTTCATCGGTGATTTGTCCGTTCACGCGGACTGTTGTTTTCACGGTATAGAGCACCGGTTTTTCCGGGGACCACAAGGATGGATTCTGGCAGGGAAGGGAGAGCTGTTTACATACCGTTTGTGACAGTACGGGTACATTAACCACCTCAAAGGCTGAGCTGATTGGCTTCCCGTCAGGGCTAAGCAATTCCATAGTAACTTCCGCCTGTTGACTGGAGTTGCCACTGTTTTCGAGGCTTACCTCGCCGTGGATGGTCCAGTACCGGCCGTCGCTTTTAACCGGATTAGCATAAACGCCGTCGGTGATGATGTGCAGCGGGTCGCGTTTGACGAGCCAGGTATGGCGGTAGATGCCAGCGCCTTCGTACCACCAGCCCTCCATGGGTTCGGCATCCACACGGATGGCGATTTGGTTTTTCTTATCGTAGTAGGCGAGGGCGGTAATGTCTATGTAAGAGGAGGTGTAAGCGGAAAAGTTCCGGTGCACGATGATGCCGTTGAACCATATGGTGCAGAAAGTGGCGATGCCGTCGAGCTGAAGTTCAAGATGCCTGCCCATGTCGCTGCTGTCGAGAAGGAAGCTTTTACGATACCATCCGATGCCGCGGTCGCGGGCCCCTTGGGAAACATTGCCGTCGGCCTTGAAAGGTGTTTCCACCACCCAATCGTGTGGCAGATTTAGCACCCGCCAGCTCGAGTCGTTGTAGTTGTAGCCCGCGGCACCCGGAGCAAAGCCGGTTTTTACGAAGTTGTAAGTGGCACCTACGCCCAGGGGAAGAGGGTAGCTGATATCGCCGGGGTGAAACTTCCAGTTTTTATCCAGCGAGAGGCGTTGGGTTTGCGCTGCTGACTGCGTAAGGATCAGGGAGCACAGTGCGATGAGCAAAACATTTTTCATAGATGCGAAAATTTATAGACACAGGTATGCCGGTAGGTTTCGCCGGGGCGTAGTACGGCGTTCGGGAAGTTGGGGAGGTTGGGGGAATTCGGAAAAATTTGTGTTTCAAGCGCTACACCTGCATATTGGGAAAGCTCGTGGTTTTTCTTTCCAATTTGTGAACCGTTAAAATGATTGGCGGTATAAATCTGGAGTCCCGGTTGGTCGGTGTGCACTTCCAGGGTTCGCCCTGATGCCGGATCCTTCAGGGTAGCCGCGTGGGTAAGGCCTTCTGTGTTGTGGTTGAGCACGAAGTTGTGATCGATGCCGTTGACCAATGTAATTTGCGGGTGCTTGCTTTTTACCGCCTCCGCTAAGAGCGAAGGTTGCGTGAAGTCGAAAGGGGTGCCTTTCACCGTGGCGATGGTGCCGTCGGAGGTTTCCATCTCTGCATTGATGGGGGTGTATTGATGTGCATTTAGCCAAAGCAGGTGGTCGAGTACATCGCCCTTGCCGGGACCTTTAAGGTTGAAATAAGGATGGCTGGTGAGGTTAATAACGGTAGGCCGTGAGGTTTGGGCGAAGTATTCTACGCGGAATTCATTCAGGTCGTTGAGGCAGTAGAGCACACGGACTTTGAGTTCCCCGGGGTAGCGCTGGTCGCCCTGTGGGCTGATTAAACGGAGTTCGTATGCCTGAATGCCGGCGGTCATATTCACGGGTACTACTTTCCATTCCCGGGTATTGAAACCGTCGAATCCTCCGTGCAGATGGTTTACGCCGTTGTTGCTGTCGAGCTGGTATTCGGTACCATCGATGCTGAATTTTCCGCGGTAGATGCGGTTGGCGTATCGTCCGCACAGGGCGCCAAAATAGAGGTCGCCCCGCAGCGATTCGTCCACGGTATCATAACCGATCACGACGTCTTCAAGTTCGCCCCTGGTATCGGGCACGCGGAGTGATGTGATGCGTCCTCCGTGGCTGGTAAAACTCAGGCTAATACCGTTGTGATTTTTGAGTGTAAATGTATTTGTTTTCATAGCAGAGAACGGAAGAATAAATTAATGATTAATAGATTTAGTTACGTGATGCTTTTTTTTCTTTTTGATTCTTTAAAATACGCTCACAGAGTTTCACAGAGTTCACACAGAGTTTCACAGAGTGTGCCGCTACATGTTTTGACATTCTTCGTTTTTCGTTCTTCACTCTTCATTTTCTTGTTTCTTGTCTTGTCTCTTGAGTCTTTTATCTTTTATCTTTTATCTTCGTATTTTCGATCCTTTAACGGAAAAGAACAGCAGGAAGAGGTAGAAAATGAGCATACATGCGATGGCAAGTGCTACGGAGCCGCTGATGGTTTGCACGGCGCCCATGGCAGGGGTGAGAATAGCCGCGCCGATGACGGACGTGGCGATGACGCCGGAGGCTACCTTGGCGTGAGGTCCGAGGTCTTCGAGGGCGAGGTTGAAAATTGTCGGCCACATGATGCTATGGAAAAGACCGGTTCCGAGGAATAGCCAGAGCGCCACATTGGAGGCACTGCTGCCCAGGATCAGGGATGCGGTAAGCAGGAGTCCGGCGGCCAGTGTGCACAAAGTGAGAATGCTGCGGGCGGAGAATTTACGTAGTACGAAGATGCCGAGAAGCCGTCCACCCATCATACCGCCCCAGTAATATTTTAGCATATCGATGCGGTCGATGTCCGAAAAGTTGAAACCGAGCTTGTCGGAGTAATCCGCGAAGAAGCTCGGGATGCCGACTTCAATCCCCATATAGAAGAAGATGGCCAGTGATCCCAGCCACATGTGCGGGTATTTGAAAGCACTTGATTTATACGTTTTAGGTTTCATCTGTCCGTCTTCGTTTTCGTTGCCTTTGATTTCCGGCAAGTGGAGAAAGAACATGGTGACGAGGATGAGCAGGGTGATACCGCCGATGATGGCGAAGGGTATCTGAACGGCCTGCGGACTGCTGGTGTCGTTAATGATGAGCAAGGAAACAAAGACCGGTGCAATGACGGTGGCCACGGAATTGAGGGCGTTGGTCAGCGTGAGGCGGCTGGCTGCGGTCTTAGCCGGTCCGAGCGCGTTCACGTAAGGATTTGCCGCAACCTGCAGAATCACCACGCCCACAGCGAAGATGGCAACGGCGAACAGGAATGGAATGTAACCGGCGCCAACAAGGGGGACGCAAAGGAAAAATCCCATCCCGATCAGCAGCAATCCAGCCAGAACACCGCTCTTATAGCCGATCTTGTTGATAAGGAAGCCCACCGGTACCGAGAGTATGTAAGCGCCGTAGAAGAAGGAGTTCGGCAACTGTTTTTCCATGTCGTTGAGCTTGAAAGCATTCTTCAGGAAGTCGATCATGGAGTTGTTCATGGTGGCAATAAATCCCAACAGGAAAAAGAGCGTGGCCATGACGATCAGGGGGAATAGAAATTTATTTTTGCTCATTCGGTGTTTGTATTAGAGGTCGATTGTTTTAGATTGTTAGTTTGTGTGCGCCTTCGTTTCGGATGAAGAGTTTGTGGCAGCTTCCTTTGCCGAAGACGTGTTCCAGGGTTTGGATGTAGGTTCCAACGAGGTTTTCGGGGACGAAGGCCTGTATGGTTCCGGCGAATCCGCCGCCGTGAACGCGCCAGGCGCCTTTTCCTTTAAGTACGAGTTCGCTGAGGGCCAGGCCCAGGGAGACGCCTTGTTCGTGCACGTTGTTGACGGGATATACGTTCTGGTTGTACATATAGCTGCTGTAACCGGAATCGACCACGTACTGCAGGAAGGCCGGGAAGTCGTTGCTTTCGAGGGCTTCTACCTGGTCAACGACCCGCTGGTTATCGCACTGAAAATGGATGGCGCGTAGGATGGCCCGGTCGCCCACTTTTTCGCGGATGGCGGGGATGATATCGATGACCTCTTGTAGTTTGACTTCGCGCAGCACGCTGCGTCCGAGTTCGGCGGCCACCGCTTTCATATCGGTGGGCAGGGAGGCGTACTCATCGTTAAGGTCGGCGTGGTTGCCGCCGGTATCGGTGATGATGAGGGCAAAGCCGGTGCTCATGAAGTCGAAGTTAACGGCTTTCACGATGGCGTTGGCAGGGTCTTCGAAATCGATGGTGATCAGTCCGCCCACGGAGCAGGCCGTTTGATCCATCAATCCACAGGGTTTTCCGAAGAAGTTATTTTCGGCCCATTGTCCGATGCGGGCGTTTTCGGCCGGGCTCACGCGATCGTTGTTAAAGAGGTTGTTGAGAATGGCGCCGATAAGCACTTCGAAGGAAGCAGAGGAGCTCAGTCCGGATCCTTTCGGAACACGGCCGTCGATACAGGCGTTGAAACCACCGATGGCGTAACCGAGTTCTTTAAAACGTGCAGACATGCCGCGTACCAAGGAGGCAGATGTGAAAAAGTTGGTGCGGCAGATGCTAAGATCCTCCAGGTCTACTTCAAAGGGATCGTAGCCCAGGGAGGTGATCCGGATGCGCTGGCTGCCATTGGGGGCGGCCGCTGCAATCATGTCGAGGTTAACAGCGCCGGCCAGCACACGGCCGTGGTTGTGGTCGGTGTGATTACCACCAATCTCAGTGCGCCCCGGCGAACTGAAGAGAGATACCTCCGCTTCGCCAAATTGCTGCTGAAAGGTTTTAAGCAGGGCTTCATAGCGAAGCGCCTGTTTGTCGAGGGAATGCTCATCATTGCCGTAGAGTTTCTGCAGGGTGGGACGGGCGTTGGTTTTGATCGTATGAATAAGATCCTGAATATGGGTCATAGCGTAACGGTTTTATTTTTATAATGAATTTCGGGGCATGCGCGAAGGCGTTCGGTACTTTGTTCGGGCGTCAGGTCGCGCTGGGCCTCGGCCATCATCTCATAGCCTACCATAAATTTCTTTACGGAAGCCGACCGCAGCAAGGGCGGGAAGAAGTGCATGTGCAGATGCCATTCGGGATGAGCTTGTCCGTCCCAGGGGGCCTGGTGAATACCGGAAGAGTAGGGGAAGCTTGTGTTGAAAAGGTTGTCGAAGCGGATGGCCATGCGGATGTAGGCGTCAGCGAGGCTGGTTTTTTCTTCCGGGCGGAGATCGGTAATCCGCGCCACGGGGCGGATGGGCAGCAGCATGGTTTCAAAAGGCCAGGTGGCCCAGAAGGGCACGAGGGCCACGAAGTGATCGTTCTTGAAAAGGATGCGTTCGCCGCTGACAATTTCTTCGTGCAGGTAAGCGCTCAGCAGATTTTGCTGATGACGGTTGAAGAACTCAAGCTGATGTTCGCCTTCGCGGGCAGGCAGGGACGGGATGGTGGCCTGCGCCCAGATCTGGCCGTGGGGATGGGGATTACTGCACCCCATCATTTCACCCTTGTTTTCGAAGATCTGGATGGAACGTATCCATTTGTGCCGGCTAAGATCATTGCATTCATCACACCAGGCATCCACTACCTTTCGAACATTGTTGACATCCATTTCCGCCAGGGTGAGGTCGTGCCGGGGCGAAAAGCAGACTACGCGACAGATTCCCTGTTCCGGCACGGCCTGCCGCAAACTTCCCGATGCGTTTACATGCGGCATTTCGTCGGGGTGCAGCGCACTGAAGTCATTGGTGAAAACAAATACATCCGGATAGGCCGGGTTGATGCTGCCCGCAGCACGCTGGTTGCCGGGACAGAGGTAGCAGGCAGGGTCGTAGGATTGACGCGAAGCCACCGGGGAAGATTCGGTTTTGCCTTGCCAGGGTCGCTTTGCGCGATGCGGGGATACCAGTATCCATTCCCCGTTTAGGGGGTTGTATCGGCGGTGGGTGTGTTCGGTGGCATTAAAGGCTTCCATTTCTGTGATCTGCTTTTCAAAACTAATCTTTTTTCTTCAGTACTAAAACGATTTTGGTGCTTCATTCACAGGCTCATCATCGCCTGCTTGCAGGTGGTGGATGTTAGTATATCGGATGATTAGTGACGGATAATAATTCGGGATTCCTTGTTTATGTAGGCTTCTCTGGTCTTGTCCTCCGCGACGATCACACATGAACCCGTCCGGTCGGCTTTGATTACCGCTTTTTTCAGGTGTTTGTTTGTCCACTTTATGTCTACCGTATAACCACCGCGTGCGCGCAGTCCGCGAATTTCTCCGCGGGGCCATTCCGCCGGCAGTGCTGGCAGCAGGCGCAGGGTGTCGTTGTGGCTCTGTAAGAGCATTTCGGCGATGCCGGCCGTAAGGCCGAGGTTTGCATCGATCTGGAAAGGGGGATGGAGGGTAAAGAGGTTCGGGGCAGTTGCCTTTTCCAGGATGTTATGAAGGAATTGAACGGCCTGGTTGCCGTCGTACAGACGGGCGTAGAGGTTGATGAGCCATGCGGCGGACCAGCCGGTGTGTCCGCCGCCGTTTTGGATGCGGTAGTCGATGGATTTGCGGGCGGCCTTGGCGAGGGTGGGTGACTGTGCGGGGGTGAGGGCGCTTCCGGGGTATAAGGCCCAGAGGTGCGACATGTGGCGGTGTCCGGGTTCGGCTTCAATAAATTCTTCGGACCATTCCATAATACGGCCGTCGCCGGTAATTTGGGGTTTTCCCAGGAGCGGCAGCTGCTTTCGGATGCTGTCGGTGAGTGGATCCTGTATCGCGAGGACAGCGGCAGCGGAGAGGAAGTCGGCGAAGAGGGCCGCGATGACCTGCTGGTCATGGGCGGAACCCATGGTGATTTGACAGCGTGAGCTGTCGGGGGCGATGAAGGTATTTTCCGGGGAGCCGGCGGGGCCGGACACGTAGTGTCCGCTGACGGGATCTTTAACCATCCAGTTGTGGTAGAACATGACGGACGATTTCAGCGTGGGAAAAAGGTCGCGCAAAAAAGCGGTGTCACCGCTAAAGCGGAAATGTTCCATGATGTGGGTGCAGAGCCAGGCGCCGGCGGCGGGATGAAGTCCCCACGACGCTTCTTCTCCGGGTGCGGTGAAGCCCCAGATATTGGTGATGGGGTGTACGACCCAGCCGGGCGCATTGTAGTGGATCTGTGCGGTTTTGCTTCCGGGCTCCACCAGGGTTTTGAGAAAATCGAAGTACGGTTCGTTCAGTTCGCCGAGGTTGCATACATCCGCCGGCCAGTAGTTCATCTGCAGGTTGATGTTGGTGTGATAGTCGGCGTTCCAGGGGGGCTGGATTTTATTGGTCCAGATGCCCTGCAGGTTCGCGGGCAGGCAGCCTTGTCGTGAAGAGGCGATAAGCAGGTAGCGTCCATACTGAAAGAGGATCTCGCTAAGGCGACGATAATCGCCGGAGGTTCTTGCCATCAGTATCGCCTGATCCGTAGGGAGATCGGGGAATGCTTCCGGTGTGAGGTCTATGCTCATCCGGCCAAACAAGGATTGGTAATCAGTCTGGTGGGCCTTGCGCAGTGATGCGTACGGCAAGGCAAGGGCCTCCTGCACCTGCTGTTCAGTGCCGTCGTCGCGATTCCTGAAATCGGTGGTGGCCGCCAGTACCAGCACAACTTCATCGGCATTATCGACGATCAGTGAAGAGTCCGTAAAATGGATATGGCCGTTTTTTGTTTTCGCACCAAGGCGGGCCGTGTACTTCAGGCCGGGTGCTCCATGCCCGTTGTCGGTATGGCCGCTCATCAGCAGTTGTTCATTCACACGTTGGGTCGAAAAATTCTCAGGCCGGTCCAGACAGCAGGAGAAGCTGAGTTGGCCGGCTTTGCTGGCGGTGAAGCGCACCACGAGGGCCTGGGCCGGAAAGCTGATGAAGTACTCGCGACGGTATTGTATGTCGCCAATGCTATAGCTGACGCGGATGATGCCCTCGTTCAGGTCAAGTTCGCGGTGATAGTTGGTATAGGTGTCGCCCCCGGCCGTACGGATCCGGAGGTTCCCCAGGGTCTGGAAGCAGCCGTAGGGGGCTTTGAGGCCCTGTCCGTGCCCGGAGCCTTGGCCCGAACAGATCATGCTGCGGTTGGTGAGTGCCTGGGCATCGCGGTACTGCCCGGCAAAAAGCAAGCGGCGGATTTCGTCGAGGGCCTCGGCGGAGGCCGGGTTGTTGGGATCCTGTGTGCTTCCGGACCAGAGGCTTTTTTCGTTGAGTTGAATGCGTTCGTTGAATACGTCGCCATACACCATGGCGCCCAGTGAGCCATTGCCGAGGGGCAGGGCCTGCAGCCAGTCGCGATCATCGTCCCAGGCGAAGGGGTCATCCTCAGCACTGGCGTTGGCCGGGTTGTCGTAGTATAATTTCAGCGACGGATTTCGCTGGGCCGCAAGGCTTATCGTCGTTGCAAGCAAGACCAGCAGGAGGCATCCGTAGCGGAAGGGGATTTTCATATTAAACGCCCAGCAAGGCTTTGGTTTCCAGTAGCCGGCGCAAGGGGATAAGGTAGGCTGTGAATTCCTCATAGCTCATTTCCTTGATATAGATGGCGCCAAAGGCGCGGTTGAGCATTCGATTCCGGCCATTGTAAAAGTAATCGTTGCCGAGGATTTCGCGCAGGTCGTTAAACTGGCGGACCCAGATTTTTTGGGCAAGTTCGCTGAAGGTGCCTTCAAATTCAAAGCTGGGAAAGGAGGCTGACTTCTGACTCAGGAAACAACTGTTGAACATATTGTGAAGTACGGCCATGGAGTTCAGTGAAACGGGGATGATGGTATTTGCTTCGTCAACGCTGAACCGTGACCAAACGTTGCGGTATCCCCAGATACGGATATCGGTACGGCCTGTACTTTTCACATATTCATCTACTGCGGCGGAAAGCGCCATCAGGGATTTATAGTGGGTGTCGGGTCCGGAACCTTCGGGGTCGATGGCGCAGGTGATCACATCGGGCCGGATGTTTTCCATCAATCGCAGGATGGGGAGCACGTCTTCATTGTAATCGGGGTATTCCGGGAAGATATCGTCGGAGTAGAATTTTAGTCGCAGGTGGTGAACGTATTCGCGTCCCAGGCCGAAATGTGCCCAGGCCAGTTCCGCTTCAAATTCGCGGATCCAGCCTTTGGCATGATGGATTTCTTCGGGTTCGCGACTACCAGGTTCCAGTTTTTCAAGGGTAGCGGTCAACTGGGCGAGGAAGGCCTGAATAGCTTGCCATTCGTTGCTTTGCAGATGATGGCTGATGCGACGTGTAATGCGGCAGGCGATATTGAAAAGCTGTATTTCCTTATTGAGGCTAGCAATTCCATTCAGGTAGCCGGTAGCATCGAGGTGGCTGTGTTTGATTTCGAAGAGTTGATAATCATTGCCCGAGCGCTGTAATTCGCCGTTGGCCAGAAAGGCCGCTGTGGCGCGAAGTACCGAAAGCAGGTAGTGGTTGGTTACCGAGGTAAATCCGCTGGTGCAGTATACAAAGTGGTTAATGTTTTTTTCGGAGCGCACCAGGTGATGGATCGCGGGGAAGTAGGCTAGTTCGATATCGTCGTGGTGCGGACCGGTGTGCATGATGCTCTTGCCGGAGGGCAGGTTGATTCCGCGTTGTATCTTTTCCTTCAGCTCATCGCGATAGATTGCTGATTGGGTGTCCGGCCGCCGGGTGGGCTGCAGGCATTCCAGATCGGTGGTGGCGCTGCGGGTAATGAACATACGCGCCTCCGGGAGTTTGTGTAAGGCCGTTGCCGGGAATTCGGGCGAGGGCGGTTGTTGCAGGGCGTTGGTCACCATGGGCGCTTTGCCGGCGCCGGCGGCAATAATCACTGCCACGCAGTCGGGCTTACGCGTGATGGTTTGCAGTCCCATCGTAACCACCGCCTTACGGCGTACATTCTCGATTCCACCCAGATCCGCGGCGGCCGCGGCCTGAGTCTCGTAATTGATGACATCCAGGCGGGTGACCGATTCATGGGCCGATCCACGGGTATTGAACGCGATGTGGCCATCGGGTCCGATTCCGCCAAGGAAAAAACCGATGCCGCCGGCATCAGTAATCTTCTGCTCATATTCGCGACACATCTGATCAATGTATTGAATCGCCCGCTTTTTGTTTAATTCAGTGTCACTGTTTACGGGTCTGTGGCGTAAACTGAGGTCGATGATGCCATCCGAAAACATCTCGCACAAACTTGTTCGGCCATTGTCTCCAAGGTCGTTGGTATTGATCAGGTTTACGCGCCGGCGGTCGAATCCGAAACCGTCAATATAATATTTGTTCACAAAATAGGAGAACGATCGCTCATGCGATGGATCAATCGGGAAGAATTCATCAAGCTGAAAAAAAGTCAGCGACTTGAAATCCGGCTGCAGTCCGGGTGTGAAGCCTGTCCGTGCGAGCATGCCGTCGTTGATCTCGCGTTGCCAGTTTTCCAGGTAGAAGTTCGTCCACTTGATGAAGAATTCCGGGGTCTTTCCCGTGGGCAGGGCCACTACACCACCGGGGTGTTCGCATACCCATTCCAGAAACCGTAGGGCGGTGAGTTGCCCCAGTACGACATAATCATCCACAATCACCGGACACAGTGGCAATACTGTTGTCTTAGCGGCTATGTCAGGGTCTTTCGACCGAAAATACGCCTCTACCTTGCTGCTCATATCTAATTTTTTAGTCATGTATTCACACAAAAGTACGCATAAAAATCTAATCATGGACGTATCTAAACATGTAGGTGAATCTTTTGTTTAGCGCAACAAGGAGAACTATTTCTTTCCAGTGTATGTACGTTCGGTAAATTTTGATTATTCTGTTCATGATTTTCAATATGAAGCGCTACCTTTGCCGCATCCCGTGGTTATTATGAGAAAGCTCCCCGTTTATTTTCTAACCATCGTATTTGTTTATGGTGTTCTGGGTTACATCCCGGCTTACCTGCTTATGCGCAGTGTGATACGCGCGGGGATGAGCGCGAAAATAAACTCGGACCGTGAGAAAGACAAGGAAGATGCGCAGATGATGGAATTTACCCGGGAAGCTTATGATCAGCTGGAATGGGAGCATGCCCGAGAGTTTCGCTATGAGGGTCAGATGTACGATGTGATACGGATAGAAAAGTCGGAAGGCTTGTACCGGATACTATGCTATTGTGATAAAAAGGAAAGCCGTCTGAGGGATCATTTTCGGCAGCAGCAACAGCAAAATACGGATGGGAGAGGGCAGGGGCCTGCTAAATTATTGAAGTTCTTTACCAGCTATACAATGCCCCCTGTTACGCGACTGTGGCCCTTATGGGGTCAATTGTCCAAGCTGCGTTCAATGTACCTGGCATCGCATCCGGATTGTATCCAGGAGGTGCCATCACCGCCCCCGAGGAGCGCTGCTGACCTGCTGTATAACAGGATGCTCAGGTCGTAGCGGGCGCAGGTCGCCTTCCTGAAACTATAGCGTGCATGCGTATGCGGTCGCAGGTGATCGTCAGCTCGTGCACTAACATCTATTTATGTAATATACTTAAAGTTAAAAAAAAGTGAAGAAGATTTATGTCATTCTTGCACTACTTGTTGTTGGCCGGATTTCGTTTGCGCAGGAGATACAGGTAGTGGATAAAACAACACGGCAAGGACTACCCGGGGTTATCATTCATACAGGAAAGATGAAGGTTTCGGGCACCACCGACTTACATGGTAAGGCTGCTTCTGATCCTTTTAAAGGGGCCGATAGTTTGATCTTTCGCTGTATGGGATACGAAACATTGAAGTCTTCGTATGCCGCGCTGGAAGCGCAAAATTTCCGGGTAGAAATGAGTGAACGCAAGATCACCCTTGAGGAAGTCGTGGTTGCGGCCAATCGCTGGGAAGAGAAGAAGGCCGAGAATGCTGTTCGGATTGAAAAAATCAGTCAGCGTGAGGTGGCGTTTTTGAATCCGCAGACCAGTGCCGATATGTTGGAAGCCAATGGCTATGTGTTTATTCAGAAGAGTCAGTTGGCGGGTGGTTCGCCCACGTTGCGCGGGTTTGCAACAAACCGTGTTTTGCTGGTGGTGGATGGTGTTCGTATGAACACGGCAATTTTCCGTACCGGAAATTTGCAGAACGTGATCTCGCTTGATGCCAATGCGATGGAAAGCTCAGAAGTGCTTTTTGGTCCGGGATCCGTGATGTACGGCAGTGATGCAATCGGTGGTGTGATGGACTTCCATACCCTTAAGCCTGAATTTTCAGGTCAGGAAAAACTGCAGGTGAAAGGCAATGTGCTGGGTCGTTTTTCGAGTGCGAACATGGAGAAGACGGGTCATGTCGACCTGAACATAGGTATGCGGAAGCTGGCTTTTGCCACGAGTTTCACGTATGCGGATTATGATGATTTGCGGGCAGGCCGCTATGGTTCCGCTGATTTCCTTCGTCCAACGTATCAGACGGTTATCGGTGGTGTCGATACCACCCTTGCGAACAGCAATCCCCGCCTGCAGGTGAGTTCCGGATTCAGTCAGATGAATGTGATGCAGAAAATTCGCTACGCGCCATCGGAGCACTGGGATCTGGAATATGATTTTCATTATGCCACAACCTCCAATGCGCCTCGTTACGACAGGCTCTGCCTGGATGCGAAAAATGATGGTCGCCTGGATTATGCCGAGTGGTATTACGGCCCTCAGCAGTGGATGATGAATCGCCTGGGTTTGGTGCATTCCAGGCCCAATGCCTTGTACAATCAGTTGCATATGGTGGTGGCCTGGCAGCAGAGTGAAGAAAGCCGGAATGATCGTAAAACGGGCAAAGATCAGCTGCGTACACAAACGGAGAATGTAGATGCATTGTCGGTGAATCTCGATTTTGACAAGATGTTCAGCGAGAAGATTTCGTTTTTCTACGGGATGGAAGGCGTGTATAATCGGGTAGGCTCCGTGGCGGTGAAGACCAACCTGCGCAGCGGCGAGGTGGAGCCCACCACCACACGCTATCCGGATGGCGCCACCTGGCAGCAGTATGGGGCCTATGCCAACCTGAAGCTTAAGGTTTTGCCGAAGCTCATCCTGAATGCGGGTGCACGCTACACGCACTACCTGATCAAGGCTGACTTCGATACGACTATGTTTGCTTTTCCGTTTACCCGTGCGCAAAATAACAAGGGTGCGGTGAACGGAAGTCTGGGCGTAATTTACACGCCCTTCCCAAGCTGGCAGCTATACCTCAATGGTTCTACGGGATTCCGGGCGCCCAATGTTGACGACATCGGGAAAGTCTTCGAATCCGAACCGGGTGCCGTGGTGGTACCCAATGCGGACCTGAAGCCGGAATACGCGTACAACGCTGAGATCGGTACAATGAAGACCTTTGGGAAATATGTCCGCTTTGATATCTCAGGCTATTTTACCTTGCTGGACAATGCGCTTGCACGCCGGAATTTTACGTTTAATGGTATGGATAGCATTATTTATGATGGTGAATTGAGCCAGGTACAGGCGATTCAAAACATTTCGCAGGCTTATGTTTATGGAATACAGGCGGGTCTCGACGTGAGCTTTGGCTTCGGGATCGGTCTGTCGGCGGCCCTTAGCTGGCAGCAGGGTCAAGAGCAGAGTGAAGACAGTCTGCTGTACTATCCTCTATCGCACATAACGCCCCTGTTTGGCAACACCCATCTTACCTACGAGCGTAAAAAGTTCAGGTTCGACCTCTACCTCAACTTCAACGGGATGATGCACTACGAAGATCTTCCGCTGAACGACCGGAATGATCCGGTATCCTTCGCGAAGAGCGAGAGCGGCTTGCCCTACGTGCCGGCATGGTACACCCTCAATTTCAAAGGTTCCTGGTATATAAACAGCTACCTGGCCCTGAATGTGGGTATCGAGAATATCACGGATCAGTTGTACCGTCCGTATTCATCGGGTATCAGTGCTGCTGGCCGGAATGTTATCGTGGCGCTGCGCTGTCGCTTTTAAATAAATCAACGCGTTTTTATCATTGCGGGTTGCTGTGCGACTTTCGTTACAATCCTTATCTTTGCCTGATTGTATGGAGTTTGTCGTCAACCCGCGATTTTTTTTTGCGCATGAGAATACCTGAGGTGAAGATTCTGCATTTCTTGCTGATCCTGGCTTTGCTGGCCGGAGGTGCCGGGCGTTTACAGGCTCAGGATGGGCAGCCGGAGCGGACCAGGCAGAGCCTGGTAGTGGAAGCCTCGGGCTATGCGGGCAAGCAAATCAGGATTTATCCGGGCTATCCCGATCAGGGCCTTAGCGGCTATGGCGAAGTATCGCTGGGGTACAAGTTCCGCGGAACCCGCCATTGGCAAACGTATTTTCGCTACCCGCAGGTGTTCTGTTCTTTTCTTTACGGATATTTTGGCAATGCACAGGTATTGGGCAGCAGTTATGGACTGATGCCGGGCATCCTGCTTGAAAGTCGCAATAATCGGAGGTTCCCGGTGGATGTAAAACTGGGTACGGGATTGTCGTGGTGCAACCGACCCTATCATGCCATCACCAATCCGGACAATATTGTTATCGGGAGTCACCTGACGAATGTCACAATGGTGGCTGTGCGTTACCGCAAAACGCTCAATTCCTCGCTGGCGCTGATGTGCGGTGCGGCCTTTGTGCATTTCAGCAACGCTCATTATCAATTGCCCAACGTGGGTCTGAACACCCTGACACTTTCGCTGGGGCTGCAATTGTATCCGTATCGGCGGCCGCTGCTGAAATCACCGGAAGGTATAGCGCCCGCGATCGATCGGCGCGTAAAGGTTAATATTCGGGCAGGTTTTGGGGTGCATGCTTTCGGATCAGCCACCAAACCGCTGGGCGGACCGAAATATCCGGTATGGGTCGTCAACGCCTACGCCAGCAAGAGAGTGGGGAAGATCAGTAATTGGCAGGCGGGTGTATGTTTTACGTACTATTCCGGTTTTTATGATTATATTACGGATAATGATCTTTATGATGCAGGTCGTCGTGTGCGGGCGTGTGTGGCCAGCGTCTTTATCGGTCATGAGTTTATGGTAGGCCGGGTTGGCCTGCTTTGGCAAAGTGGGGTGAATGTGTACAATCCCTTCCAGCAAAAATATTTTGCGATGGTTTACGGCAACAACACCAGCACAAAACTTAAGACGTACTGGTGTAATCGAGTGGGGGCGCAGGTTTATTTAGTGCATCCGGATCGTGGCCGGCGCTTTAACGCCTGGCTGGGGGCTTACATAAAGTCGAACCTGATGACGGCCGATTTTGTGGAAACCGCACTGGGTGTGACTTTCTAAAAACTTATAGGGAAATTTTAGCGAGGAAGCCCTGGCTGCCGCAAATCCACATATCAGGTTTCACCGCTACCGACAGCAAGTCGTTGTCGAATTCAGTGGCCAGCTCCATCCACTGCAGCCCGCTATCGGTACTGTATAGGATCAGGCCCCCGGATCCCACCGCCAGCGCATGTTGTTCATCAATAAAACGGACATCGTTTAAATGTGTGCGGCGACTGAAAGTGCCGTTGGATTTACGTACCTGAACCCAGTTAAGTCCGCCGTCGGTGGTGTGGAAGATGCCGCCGTTGTACCCGCAGGCCAGACCGGTGGCGGCGTCCAGAAAATCAATGCCAGTAAAGTTTTCCTCTCCCGGGGTTCGGATGCTGTTGGTGATGCAGGAATCGGCTGAGTACATAGCGATGCCGTATCCGCAACTCCAAACGCCTGGTGTTCCAACGAGCGCCAAATCATTGAGTTGATTCGGGAAATCGCGAAAAAACCAGTTGCTGCCCCAGTTGTGACTCACGCACATCAATCCTTTGTCCCAATCGTCACCGCCCGCCGCTATCAGCGTACTCGGGGAAGGGTAGAGGATTTTACGGATGGGTTTGATGAAATCCGTCCAGTTAGAGAAACTCGTGTTTTCGAAAACATCGGACCAGCTTTGGCCGCCATCACTGGTTCGGAGCAGTAGTAGACGGTCGCCACCGGCGTACCCATTCCTCATATCGTAAAACGCGGCGTCATAGATGCAATGTGAGGAGGATTGGAAGACGCGGGTCCAGGTGAAGCCGCGGTCCTGTGTCCTCCAGATTACGCCGTATTCGCCGGGGGTTCCGCCGCAAAGAAACCCAAGGGTGTCGTCGACGAATTCAATATCGCGCAAGCTGCATTGCTCACCTAAATCAAGCACCGAGAATGAAACAGGCTGCAGCTTTTCTTTTGTGCAGGAGGTAGCCAGGAGCCAAATGAGCCCGAGGGTGACTATGATAGCGTTTGTTGAGGAAAGAGGCCACTTGTTTTTCATTAGCTGCCTCCGGCGATAAGTTCAAGTAATTTGTTTTCCTTTTCGATGACCTCGAGCAGTTCGCTGTCTTTGTTTTTTAATGATTGCAGGATCATCTCGTATTCGCTCTGGTCGGCCTTACCGTTGGCTTCCAGGTTTTTCTTCTCCTTCTCCAGTCGGCTGATTTGTTCGGTAATGAAGTTTTTCTTCTGTCGAATTTCGTTCAGGTTGCGCTGCAGGTTTACCTGGTAGGAGTGCTGGTATTTGGTTTTGAGGTTGGCCAGGTCAACCTGCCGAAGTTCAAGACTGCCGAGTTTGCTTTCCATTTTGCGTAGTTTCTCCAGTTCGGTATTGTATTCGGCCAGGGTGTTTTTGTACTCATCCGTCAAGGTCTTTCCTTCCTGTTCCATCAGTCTCAGCTTGCGTTCGAGGGCTTCTACTTTTTTGGTTCGTTGCCATTCCACAGCCGCGTTTTGTTCCGGAATCTGGTATTCCAGTCCGGCGATGTCATTACTAATCTTTTCCAGCAGACTTCGTACATCGGAGGTGTTGTTAAGATCATACACCTGGCGGTCGTAAAAGGCGGTCTGCACAATGACCGTATCCATTGCGGCCTGGCGATTTCGTTGGGCTTTTCTGTACTCGCGGTTGTATTTCGATATGGCGCCGCCGGAAAGCTCGTTTGTGAGCAGGTAGCTTTCCAGGTCTTCCAGCAGGATGTCTTTGTTCAGCACATTGAGTTTTACGTGTTTTGTTTTGACCAGGCGGTCGTCAATGGTGGTAACGATTTCCCAGGGTATGGTGAGCCCGTCAGGTTCCAGTGTTGCTGTGTAATCGGTATTAAATTTCAGGTTTTTGATTACTGTGAGGGTCTGGTCTTTTTTATCCCCTGTTGTTTTGAGGGTATATTTAATATTGGGGATGGTTTTTCCGGAAACGCCGTCGATTTTTTGTACGTAGTTTTCAAGTTCCTGAACAAAAGCGGGCATGCGGTTTTTGACATCTTTAGTAAAATCGACATCGGTCACAAAATGCCAATAATCCCGGGAATTGTACTGTTCGCGGAAATTATCTACCTGGTCAACGAAGGATTTACCCGGTTTCCCGCCGCGGATGCCGGCGTGTTTCCCGCAGTAAATGTAGGCCCAGTATAGTTTATGGTCTTTCCAGGAGTAGATTTTGTAGATGCGATCAACGGTACCGTCATCATTAAGTGGCAGGATGCCTTGTTCGGACGGGTATTCGCGAAAGTTCCTATCCACCATGCGGCCGTTGATGGTGTTGATCCAGATGTCGTCTTCGTTGGAGTGGTTAACACGTTCGGTACCATCGGCGTAGATCACGACGCCTTCGAACTGGGTGAAGTTCGGAAGGTCTTTCGGGATGAGGGTTGGCATGATGTATCGTCCGGCGCCGTAAGAAAGGCGGATGAAGCAGAGCATGCCCTTGTTGTTGCGTTCCGGGTCTTTATCGTACTGATAGGCGCAGAAGTAGATTGGATTTTTCTGGTTTGCCACGTCTGGAATTTCGCGGTAATAGATATCGCCGAAATAGCGGAATAGCTCATATTTACCGGATCGGAGGAGGGTTCCATTGGGGACGTGGAGCATATCAAAAACTTCGAATCCTGCGGCGTCCTTCAGTTTGATGTTGAGTTGCCGTTCGGTCAGATCGGTTTTTTCGAGGTACTTTTTGGTGTCGAAGCGTTGCAGAATGCACTGGCGTATATATTCCGGTGTTCGGGCCGAGAAGGGCCTCCGGCTGATGTCGAAGGAATCCTGATGGGCTTTAAAGAGGACCTCCATCCATTCGTACACGAGGTCAAAATTATTGGCGTCTTTCCAGGAGCCCGTACCGTTAATGGGGCGGATTGCAAGGGTGTCGTATTTCCAGTTTTTACCCACTTTTTCGCGTGTCATCACACCGCCGAGGGTAATTTGAACCTTTGAAGAATCGATGCGCAGACGTGAATTTTTCGTGTAATAGGGTTTGTCAACCGCCACCTTTTGGCCCAATTTTGTACTAAAAACGGAGTCGACAAGTCGTTTGTCTTCGGCAATGCTGTAAAATTGTATGCATCCCAGCTCGTAGGGTTTGGTGCCGGGAACTTTTCCGGCTTCGAGGAATTTAATACGGTCGGCCGTGAATCCAAGGTTAATCAGCAGTGAAAGGAAGTTGTTGCCGATGATCAGGTAGTCGTAGGCGGTGGTGAAGCTGCGCAGTCCAAAATCGACCTGGTTGTTGGGGCCGATAAAACGACCATCGAACAAGCCCATGAGGTATTGGCTGCCGTATTCTCCGCCCGAAAACTTGCTGCGAAGTTTCATGATTTCTTCCCACTCGTCGATTTCGGGAATGCTGTCCTGAGCGGTTCCGCAAAGAGGAGCGGCCGCCAATACCAGTAGAAGCATCAAACAGAGCAGGTGTAATCTCATTAATCCGTTAGGGCGCAATTTGTTAAGCAAAGATACGAAATAGGGCAGGCTTTATACGGTAAAAACGGAAAAAAGTTGCCTGATTCAGAGGGGCTTGAGGGGCGTGGAGCGCTTCCTGAAAACGCCGGAGGCGCCTGTTGGGCGCCTCCGGCAAAACAAGATCAGGAAAGGTTTATTCCGAGATTTTGAGTTCCCTGAATTTACCGCGGTCCTGCACCACGTCCAGTGCTTTGTTGTACACATCGTCGGTTTCGTTGTATACTTGCCAGAAGGCAGCGAAGTCGAAGAGGTGCTGAGCAATGCGGGCTTTGAGAAGGTTTTTAATGTATTTTTCCGAGACCAGGTATTCGTCTTCGTTTTTGGAAACGCCTTCCTGATCCGCGTAAGCGAGAAACTCGTTCATAAAGGCGCCGTCGGGTCGAAAATTTGCGCTGAAATCGCCGGCGGTGGGGTACATGAATTTTAGTTCATCGCGGTGGCTTTCGATGTATCGTTGGCAAAATTCATTGATGATGCCTTTCCGGATGAGGTTGGTGTAATAGGTTGTTGCGCGGGTTGTATCGAGCGGGATAAAGATATCGGGCATGATACCGCCGCCGCCGTAGACCACGCGTTTATTGGGTGTGAGGTACTTCAGGGAATCAGGGAAGTGAATGCTGTCGGCATTCACCAATTCGCCGTGTTCAAAGCGTTTGGTGAGATCTTCGTAATATTTTTCAACGCCTTCGCTGTAGGGTTTCTGCACGCAGCGTCCGGTGGGTGTAAAGTAATGCGCGGTGGTCAGGCGAATCACGGATCCGTCGGTAAGCGTATAGGGGCGCTGTACCAGGCCCTTGCCAAAGGTGCGGCGTCCAATAATAATAGCGCGATCCCAATCCTGAACTGCGCCGGCTACGATTTCGCTGGCGGATGCGCTGCCTTCGTTCACGAGGACGACGAGACGACCTTTTTCAAAATCGCCTTTTTCCGTGGCAATACTTTCCATTTTAGGGCTAAAAAAGCCCTCCGTATACACCGTGAGGCGGCCTTTGGAGAGGAACTGGTCGGCGAGTTCAATAGCGGTGTTCAGGTAGCCGCCGGAGTTGTTTTGCAGATCCAGAATAAGGCTTTTCAGTCCTTGTTCCTGGAGCCGAACCAGGGCCGTGCGGAACTCGTCCATGGTGGTGGCTGCAAACTTATTGAGTTTGATGTAGCCCACGCCGGGAGCGGCCATGTAGGCGGCATCCACACTGAAGATGGGGATTTTATCGCGCACAATTTTGAACTCCAGCAATTCTTTCGCACTTTTCCGGAAAATGCTCACGGCTACGATGGAACCTTTGCTGCCACGGAGTTTACTGAGGACAAACTCGTTGTTAATTTTGGGTCCGGTGGCGGCGGCGCCGTCAATTTTCACAATTTTATCGCCCGATTGTATTCCCAGTTTTTCGGAAGGGCCACCGGGGATGGGGGTGACCACGATGATAGTATCTTTGATGATCTCAAACTGAACGCCGATGCCTTCAAAGTTTCCTATCAGGGGTTCGTTGGCTTTGTCCACCTCCGTCTTCGACATGTAGGTTGAGTGGGGGTCCAGTTCTTTGAGCATGCCTTCGATAGCGGCCTCGGTGAGTTTCTCTTCGTTCACGGTATCCACGTATGCGAAGCGAATAATCTGCAAGGCCGATGCGAATTTCTGATCCGATTTTTTAGGATCGTGGCGCTGGGCCTGTGACAGAAGGGGTATCGCGAGGAAGAGGGCAAAGATCAGCAGGCTTGTTTTCGTGAGGCGGGATGTCATTTTTACTGAGTTTATGGTATGCATATTCGTATTGTGAGTTATTATATTTGGGGGTTAACAACGCATGATGTAGCTGTTGAGGCCTTCATCGCTGCTGATGTCAAGCTTTTGCCGCAGCCGGTAGCGGGCTTTTTTTATGGTTTCTTCGGTTTGGAGGGTAATGGATGCAATGTCTTTGATGGAAAGGTTCAAACGTAGAAACGCACAAAGTCTGATTTCATTTTTCGTGAGCCCCGGAAACTGACGTAAAAGGTTGTTGAAAAAGTCGGTGTGCAGGTTCAGAAAGAGGGTTTCAATCTCGTTCCACGATAAGTCCTGCAGTTGCAGGGAATAGGATTTAATGATGGAGGCGAAAGAATCCTGGTCTTCGGCGGAGAGTGCTTCGATGGCCTCATTAAGTTGATAGATAAATCGTTCTGTACTTTTATTGTACTTGGTCAACTGAATGGTCATGTTGATCAGTTCTTTGTTTTTGTACTCCAGTTCACTTTCCGCTTTTTCTTTTTCCTGCTGAAAGATTTGTACTTCCTGTTGGTGAAGTTGATGTACCTGCTCCAGGGTTTTTCGCTGAAGTTTTACCAATTTTAGGTGGGTGCTCACCCTGGCCATTAATTCTGAATGATTGAAGGGCTTTTGGATGTAGTCCACAGCACCGGAACGGAACCCTTGCAGTATGTCGTCTTCATTGGTTTTTCCCGTAAGGAAAATAATGGGAATTGCTTCGGTATCGGCATCCGCCTTTAAGGCTTCGCAGACCTGAAATCCGTTGGGTTCGGGCATGTTGATATCGAGCAAGATCAGGTCGGGTCGTTTGCCATGGACCAACGCGATGGCTTGTTCGCCGGAACTGGCCGGGATGACATTGAAGGATTCGCGGCTTAAGATTTTCCCCAGCAAGGATAATGTTTCGAAGTCGTCGTCAACAATGAGGATAGAGGAATTAAGCAGAATATCGTCCATGATTATTTTAAGTTAGAGATGATGTCTGGGAATTCGCGAAACGTATCGAAGAGGTGTTTAATGTCGAAGTTTGCCCCGTGTGATTTAATTTCGGCCGCCCAGGATCCGAGTTCGGAAATTGAATGTTGTTCGCCATAAATACCCACTTTTTCGGCAAAGTCTTCCATCTCGTCTTTACTCATCAGATGGGAGATCTTTTTCCACATAGGTAACATATGATTATTGATAAAATTAATTTCTTCTTCCGAAAGCCTGGTTTTATCCGAAGATGATTTGTCGGCACTTTCGGGCGCTCTTTCCCTGATGAACGGCAGGTGCTGGCTTAACATTCCGAAGAGCAGGCTTTTGGAGACGGGTTTTCGCAGGTAACCCACGAAGAGGTTGCGGACGTCTTTCTGGATTTCGTTGCGGGAATAGGCGGTCAGTGCCACCACGGGAATGTTCTTCAGCCGCTCTTCGCGGGCGATTTTTTGCATAACTTCAATTCCATCCATGCCGGGCATATTGATGTCGAGCAGGATGATATCCGGCTTGAAATTGCGTAGAATATCGAGCACCTGGTAACCGTCGCTGGCCGTTTTGATCTGACAGGCGGAGTTTTTAAAGAACGACAGCAGGAAGTTCATGTTCACCAGGTTGTCTTCTGCGATAAGAATTTTTGATGACAGGAATATGAGGTTTTCATCGGCGATGATGGGCTTGTCATTAATGACAGTGGTTTCGCTGGACTGAATGCCTTTGAGGGTAAAGAAGACCTGGGTTCCCTGGCCGGGTACACTCTTTATGCCTATCTTGCCGTTCATCATTTCCACGAGTTTTTTGACGATGGTAAGTCCAAGTCCGAAACCGGCTGCCCGTTCCCGGGTAACTGGAGCAGACGCTTTATAGAAGGGTTCAAAAATGCGGGTAAGCTGTTCCTGTTTGATGCCGATTCCGGTATCAGTAAGATTAAAGTGAAGGTCGTAAAGATGTCCGGACGGGGTGGCGTCGATGGTCAGGGTGATACTGCCTTTGGGTGTGTATTTTATAGAATTTCCGATCAGGTTAAGCAAGACCTGTTTGAGCCGGATGTCGTCAAGAATGAAGAGGTGAGCACCCGGGTTGTGAATGATTTTCACCAGCTGAAGTTCGTGTTTTTGAAGCTGGTAATGCAGTATATGTTCCAGTTCATTGCACAAACGGCTAAGATCCACCGTTGAGTTTGAAAGTTCTGTTTTTCCTGCTTCAAGGCGCGAAAGATCCAGCAGATCATTGATGAGTGTAAGCAAAATTTTGCCACTGTGATCAATGCCTTTGATGTAGTCTTTTTGCAGGGTGTTCAGGGGTGTGTTGCCCAGCAGTTCCGAATAACCCAGCATGGCGCTCATGGGGGTTCGTATTTCGTGGGAAACGTTGGCCAGGAATTCATTTTTGGCTTTGTTAGCCGATTCGGCTTTTTCGAGTAAATCCGCTTTGAGTATATTCTCAGCTTCAATTTCCTGACGACGTTTTTTTGCATCTTTCCAACGGAAATACATCAGAATAATAACCACGCCCAGAATGATCACGAGGATGGTAAAGAAGATGAAGACCAGTCGCTCAATGGTGTTTTTGTAACGTTGCTCGTCTTTCAGCACTTTAATTTCCAACTCTTGCTGTTTGGAGTGGAACTTAAGTTGAGACAGGTAGAGCTGTTTTCGGGCCTTTTCGTTGTAGATGGCGGCCAGCAGGTCGGCTTCTTCTTTCTTATACCGGAGGGATTCCTGAAGATTCCCCCGGGCCTGGTAGATGACAGACAGGCTGTTGCTTGTCTGCCAGCGGTAGAATTTCACGCCGGACTCCTTGGCTTTTGCGTAGGCTTCGAGCGCATAAAACAGGGCATCCTCCCACGCACCCTGATCAATATAATAATACGTCAGATTGGATAAGACCAAAGGTTCTTCGTGGATAATACCGGATTTCCGTATGATGTCTAAGGCCTCCATGTAGTAAGGCAAAACGAGGTCGTATTGTTGCTGGACATTATGGTATTTCCCCAGCAGGTTGCCTGTTTTAATAAGCAGCAGGCTATCGTTCACTTCGCCGGCGATTTTTCGGGCGGAGCGAACGTTTGCAAAAAAGTCGCCGGTCATTTTCTTTTTCAGCATCCGGTTCGTGCTGTCCGGCAGAGCTCGCTTGGTGAGGGCGGCATAATGTTTATCGAGACCGATAGCCAGTATTTCAAAAAGTATGGCGGACCTTGTCGCCTGAATTGCGGCCAGATCGCCGGGTGAAGAGGGGGCTAAGCGGTAGAGATTTTCAGCTGTTTCCAAAAACAGGAGTGCGGTCTGATGTTCGCCGACCGCCCGGTTCAATTCAGCCAGGGCCGTGTTAATAATAATGAGTTTAGAGGTGTCGTTGCTGATGAGAAATTGCAACATTGCTTTATAATAGAATCGTCCAGCCTGGTCGTAAGCGCCCAGTGATTTATTTACATCCCCCAACAAAACCTCCAGCAATGCAATGTATTCCTGATCAGAACCGCCGATGGTTTTGTTGTATAAACGTTGCAGGCTCGACTGGGATTTTGCGGGGCTTTGGGTGATCGCACTTTTGGCCAGACTATCAAAACGCGGGAAGGCATCCTTTCGGGCCATCTGATTGAGCCCGATGTTTTTTTCGCTGTAATAATTGTAGAACGTTTGGGCGCAGACATCTGATCCATTCAGAATAGAAAGGAACAATAGCAGAATTCCGAAGCAGGCTGATTTCTTCACGCAAAGTTTTCACAAATATAAATAAAAAAAAAGAGGCTGCCTTTATGGACAGCCTCTTGAAAAAAGAACATTCAGCTTAGTTTACGGTCACTTTTCGGAGGTAAACGTGCTGATCAGTAATCACTCTGACAAAGTACACGCCATTGACTTCAGCGGCGAATACATAGCTTGTCTTCATGTTATTGGCGACAAAATCCTTGGGGGATAAGATGTCGATAATTTTACCTTCAACGGAAATGATCTCGATACTGAGGATCTGATCGGAGAAGGATCCTTCAATGGTGATTTCATTTTCGGTGGGATTCGGATATACAGCCATATTGCTGTTGTTTCCGTTTTCGGCAATACCGTCGAAATCGCTAACGATCACTGGGTTGCTGCCGTAAGTAATGATACAGCCGTTGGCATCTTTCACGAGCATATAGTAACCGCCCGGGACCAGGTCGATAAAGAAGTTGCTGTATTGCCAGGTCGTTCCGTTGTCATTGGAATACTGCAGTGCACCGGTTCCGCCGTAAGCTACTACCTGGATGGTGCCGTCGTTGCCGCCGTATGTGGAGAGCGGGGTAGCGTCAACGGATACGATCACGATTTCCGCGGGGTCGTTCATTACGATGGGGTTTCCGGTATAGTTAACAACGCAGCCGTTTTCGTCGCGAACCTTAACGTTGTAAGATCCGGCGATAAGTCCCGTGAAGGCATTGCCGGAGGTCCAGGAAATGCCGTTGTTGATGGTGTACTCCAGGGTTCCGAATCCACCGTTGGCGGTGATGGTAATGCTGGCGTTGTTATCGCCATAGCAAAGGTTTTCCACAACAGCCACGCTGGCCAAATTGATAGCAGCCGGTTCTGTAATTACCACTGGATTGGAGGCGTAGGGCATGATGCAGCCATTCGCATCGCGCACCTGAACGATGTACGAGTCAGCGGTAAGGCCGGTAAAGCTGTACGATGACTGCCATGTGGTTCCACCGTTGACACTGTACTGCAGGGTTCCGGTTCCGCCAACACTGTATACTTCAATCGAGCCGTCGGCACCACCGTTGCAAAGCACATTGGTGGGGGTGAGGCCGGTGATAAAGATCGGATCGGGCTCGGTGAGGATAATGGGATTGCCAGCGAACGATGCTGAGCATCCGTTTTCATCGCGAACGCGAATAATATGGTTGCCAGCGGACAAGCCTGTGATATTGGCCGTAGTGACCCAAGTCACACCATTGTCGGCACTGTACTCATAAGCTCCGGTACCACCGGTGGCGGTAACCAGGATGGATCCGTCAGCGCCATTGTTGCAGAGAAGGTTGGAGCCAACAGCGCTGCTGATCGAAACAGCGGAGGCGGGTTCCGTAATAACGACAGGATTGGATGCGTAGGCCTTAACGCAACCATTGTCGTCAATTACCTTAATGGTGTAAGAACCTGCGGCGAGACCGGCAAAGTTTGCCGAGGCCTGGTAGTTGGTGCCATTGTCGATGCTGTATTCATAGCCCGGAGTTCCGCCGGTAGCCGACACATCAATGGTTCCATCGCTTCCGCCAAGGCAGAGCACATTAGTGACCGTAGCCGAAACACTGATTTGGGTGGGCATGGTGATCACCACGGGGTTGTTAGCCCATGCGGCTACACAGCCATTGGCATCTTTCACCATGATGGAGCGGCTGGCTGCGAAGAGTCCGGTGTAATCACCGTCGGCCTGCCATGTGCCGCCACCGTTAATGCTGAACATCAGGGTTCCGGTTCCGCCTGAAGCGGTAATTGTGATAGTACCGTCGTTGATACCATAGCAATTAACATCGGTGGAAACAACGCTGTTGACCACTACTGGTGTGGGGTTGGAAATAATCACCGGGTTGGAAGCGTAAACGAGGCTGCAATCGTTCGCATCTTTTACCATGACATTGTAGCTGGCGGCGGGGAGTGCATAAAAAGCATTGCCGGGCTGCCATGTGGTGCCATTGTCGATGCTGTACTGCAGGGTTCCGGTTCCGCCGGTGGCCACGATGGTAATTGCGCCATCGGTGCTGTTATCACACAGGGTGTTGGAGGCGATCAGGTTGGTAATGGAGATGGCGGCGGGCTGGGTGACGATGATGCTGTCGATGGCCGTACATCCGTTAAGATCCATAATGCCCACGTGGTAGGTTCCGGCGGCAACATTAAAGATGGTGTCGTTCATGCTGCTGGTGGGATTCCACAGGTAGCTGTAGGGAGCGGTACCGCCGGTCACGCTAACCCATGCTGAGCCGTCGGATCCGCCGTTGCAGGAAGTTCCGCTTTGGT
>CAZPDS010000010.1:3814-7800 GCA_964585485.1 uncultured Bacteroidales bacterium | reverse complement strand
ACCGGATTGCTTGCGTAGATCGTGATACAGGTATTGGCATCTTTCACGTAGACATTGTAGCTGCCATCGGCCAGTCCGGTGAAGGCGCCGCTGTTATCCAGGTAGGTAGTGCCACCATCAATGGAATAGGTGTACGGCAGTGTGCCTGCGCTGGCGGTAATCGTGATGGTTCCGTTGTCGCTACCAAAGCAGGAACTGTTGGTGGTAGCTACATTGTCAATGATCACGGCCGGCGGTGTTCCGATAGAAACCGGGTTGCCGGCATAGCTTACAATGCAGTTGTTGTCGTCCTTAACCTGAACGTTGTAATTACCGGCAGCCAGGTTGTTCAGCACGTTGCTGGTGAACCAGTTGGTGCCATCGGCTGAGTACTGCAGCGTTCCTGTTCCACCGGTAGCGGTAACGGTAATTGTTCCGTCGGCGAGTTGACAGCTGGAGACAATGGTGGGAACCGCGCTGGTAATGTTGATGGCTGTGGGTTCAGTGATAACCACCGGATTTGAAGCATAGCTTGCCGGGCAGTTCAGGGTATCTTTCACCATCACAGTATAGCTGCCAGCGGCCAGGCTGGTGAAGCTGTTTGACTTCTGCCAGGTGGTTCCACCGTCAACACTGTAGGCAAAGCCTGCGTATCCACCGGTGCTGGTAACAGTAATGCTTCCATTGGTGAGGCCGTTGCAGGTAATGTTGGTAGCTGTAACGTTAGAAACGGCCAGATCGTCGATGGTCAGTGTGCTGGTAGCGGTAGTTGTGCAGTTGGCAGGATTCGTAGCCGTTGCTGTATAGATACTATTTGCAGCCGGTTTAGCATATACCTGCGTTGTAGCTGTACCGGTATAAGGCACGGTAGCCGCTGCATCGGTGTACAATCCGGTCGTCGGGCTCCAGGTGATGATATTGGAGGTGAAGTCAAATCCGACGTTCGGGCGTGAATAGGAACGTGTTGCTGAACCAGGAGCCGAGCAAACGGTGGCAGAATTATCGCCGCTAAAATAGGCAGTGAGATAGGTGCCCGTTGTTGTGTAGTAGGCTGCTGCCGTATTTCCGCTGGCACCGCCGCCGTCATTGTTATTGAAACAGGTTTCAATCAGCAGATTACTCGTGCCATCCCACTGGAAAGGTGTTGCCAGGGTGAGGGTTTGGGTAAACGGTGCTGTTCCTGACAATACAAAAGAGGAAGCCGGGATAACTTCTGTTAATCCTGTTTCAAGCGTTGTGCTGGTCGTGGAAGACGTAGTATTCTTCATACCTACGTTAAATCCATTGAAGGTATATGGTCCGGTGAAGGTCGCGAAGTCGAAAGAGATTTTCGAGATGGGCAGTGAACTCGTCATCCCAAGCGCAGAAAGTTCGCTGGCGAGGAAGAGCATTTGCAATTTCTGCCCACCATAGTAACCTCTGAACGGGGTGGAGGATGTGGAGCTGCTGGTGCCGGTGCCGATAACGCCTGCGCCACCGCTGATGCCGCCTGTTGCCGAAAGCAGTTGAATAGCATCCGGGCACAAGGTGTCGGCTGTCGGCATGATGGTGAGTGCTGTCGGCAAGGCGTTTACAGTAACAGTTACCGATGCGGTATTCACGCAGCCATCGTTGGCGCCGCCCGAAGCATCGTTAGCGGTGACCACATAGGTTGTGGTAGCGGACGGAGTAATGGTATGTGTGGCGCCGGTTTGTGCGTTTGGCATCCAGTTATAGGTATAGTTAGGATCGTTGGGGCTGGTAGCGCTGATTTGCGTGGAAGAACCATCGCAAACGGCGGCCTGGGTAGCGGAAGCTGTTACAGCCGGGGCCGGACGAACAGTAGCCGTAACGGGTTCGCGGGGACTGGAGCACAGAGGGATGTAGTTCAGGAACATCTGTGGGCGATAACTGGCCGTTGCGTAGGCAAGCAGGGTATCACAGACTTTAGCGGCCGTAAGGTTATCGGCACGGAAGTAGGCCTGAGCCACGAAAGGCGTAGCGTCATATCGCACAGAAGCCGAGGTTCCGCCACCGTTGTTGTTGCTCCAGCAGGTCTGAATGATAATATTGGATGTACCGTTCCACGCAAAAGGAGCAATGGGAATGGTGTTAATACCGCTTGTAAGAACGGCCGGAGAGGAAGCAAATACGGGGGTCAGGCCGCTTTCGAAGGTGCTTGTCATGGCCGTCGCCGTAGTTGTACCCATGCTGAGAACAAAATCGTTATAGGCAATTCCGGGGGAAACAACGTTGATACCGAAGGTGGTGATGTTTCCGGCGGTAAGTCCGGCAGCGGTAAGTTCGGAGGCCAGAATCAGCCACTGGCTTTTCATGCCGCCGTATACGTGATAGAATGGACTTTGTGTTCCGGATCCGGAAGAAGCACCGGCACCCAGCATGGCACCCACTGCAGGAACTTCAGTGGCCACATAGTAGGTGGTGGTGTCGTTCAGTATCGGGGTGGTGAACGTCGGGCCCGTGTAGAGGGGTGTTCCACCCGTGGGTACATCATACCATACGATATTGGCAGCCGTTCCGGTAGCAGCAAGATTAACGGTGCCGTGACCGCAACGGGAGGCGGGGGTTACCGAGCTGATCATGCTGTTAAAGGTAAGGTGCAGCGGAGCAGAGGTTGCGATGGACGGGCCGTTCTGGCAGGTAACCTCGCACTGGTAATAAGCGCTTGTGTCCGGTGTCAGCACTAAGGTTGAGTTAGTGGCACCACTAATGTTGCTGAAGGTACCTCCGTCAGCTGAATACTGCCACTGGTAGGAGATGCCAGTGCCGCTGGGGGTGTTTTGCAGGCCGAGGATGACGGTTTCTCCGTTGCAAAGAGGATTGCTGGACGCCAGTGTGTTGCCGGGGGTGGGGGCCACGCAGGTAAATGATGGCATGCCCTCGAATTCGTCGGCACCAACATCGGGCGCCGAGCCGGTTCCGGTGTAGCCGGTTTCGCCAAAGCGAACATGGCCATCAACGTCGTCTGTAATGCCGGTTACGGAAGATCCACCGGATTCGCACATGGTGCCAACGGTGGGTTGAAGGTGCAGGTCGTACGGCGCTGCCGCGATGTTCACGAAGGGTGGCACGCTGCTGAAGGATTGGCCATCAATCGGCGCAACCAGGGTCTGGAAATCACCCATGGTTTGATAGGGTGTGGTTCCATCGTAAAAGATCACATTGGAGGCCGAGGGCGCACCTGCATAGAAACAGTTGTTGTTGGATGTGGCGGCATAGGTTGTGAGGGAGGCGGAGCTCCTGCGGTATGCTGTTGTGAGACCAGTGCCTACAGCCGTTGAAGTATTCACCACAATATTATTTCGTAATTCAACCGTAGGTGTAGCGCTGGCAAAAATGCCCGATGTGCCGAATTTAGAGGTTGCCGAGGTGCTTGCTGCCAGGTAAATGGTGTTGAAATAAACATTCTGTGTGGTTCCTCCGGTCAGGTTAATCCCGATAACTCCATTGATGTTACTGTCGGCCGGGGCCTTCAGATCGGAAATAAAGTTGTTGTAAATGTTTCCGGAGGTTCCGCTGTAAGAAATTCCGGCCACAACCGTGTTAAGTCCGGTGGTGGTCAGGTTGTAGATGTTATTTTTGTAGATGTTTGTCGGCGAGCCATAACCACTTGAATACGCATTCACGGTTCCGCCGGAACTCAGGTTATAGATCGTATTTCCATAGACATTTTTCACACCGGATGCGGTGCTGATCTGAAAGGCATTAAGCGTTCCGGTGCCACTGTGGGTCAGGTTGTAGATACTGTTATCCCGGTAGGTTTCAGAAACCGGAGAACCGCCATTATAATAACCATAAAATGTTGAGGTGCCGGCGGCAGTATTATCGTGAATACTGTTTTGATAAAGATTGATTGTTGCCGTGGTGGCCTGTATACAGTACATGTTTCCACCGCTGCCACTTTTGGTATTGCCGGAAACCGTATTGCCATAAATATTGAGGGCATTGGTGCTCATCGAGGCTGAATTATAGATACCTAAAAAGGCTCCGGATCCACCCAAGGTGGT
>CAZPDS010000010.1:0-3714 GCA_964585485.1 uncultured Bacteroidales bacterium | reverse complement strand
TCATCGAGGCTGAATTATAGATACCTAAAAAGGCTCCGGATCCACCCAAGGTGGTCCCGCTAACGGTGTTATTGTAGATATTCACGTTGGCAGCAGCACCGCTATTGACAATCCCGTTAAAGGATCCTGTTGTTAGTGCGGACAGATCGCAGTTCGTAACCGTATTGTTGTAAATATTCACAGTGTTGCCTGCGGCTGTGCCCCCCATTGCGTTGTTGATACCATTGATAGTGCTTGTGTAGGCACCGCTGGTGTAGGTTAAGGTAACGGTGTTGTTGTAAATATCAACATTTGAAGAGGTTCCCGTGCTGGTGAAAATCCCGTAGCCCGTTGATCCTGACAGTCCTACCAGGGATGAGTTAATGACATTGTTGGCCACTTTTAACCCGTTCTGATAAATGGTATATATGCCATAAATAGAACTTGCTGCACCCCCAAGGTTCGTAATGGTATTGGCTCCATCCACGCCGATTTCATTGTTTTGATCATACAGTGTATAGGGAGAGGATGCTAAATACCCCTTGATGGTAATTCCGCCATACACATTGGAAATGTTGTTACCGTAGAACTTGCAATTATTTGTTGCATCGGTTGTTGCGGTAATCGTCAGGGATGTGGTTGATGTTGCAATATGGTTTCCTGAGTAGATACCGATGGCCGTTGTATTGGCTTTGTTCAGGCTGATGTTGCAATTTCGGATGGTGACGTACTGGCAGCCGTTGAAAGGCGCAGTATTGCTGGCTTTAACCAGTGCGAACCCCCAGTCGGTGTACATGGTCGTATTGCCGGCGTTTTCCACGATGTCGATCGCGTCGAAGGTGATGTAGTCACCGCCGGTGATTTTGATGACGCCGTCGTAGGCCGTTGCTGCTGCCAGCAGGGGGGCGGTGATCAGGGGATTGGCCCCGGCGCCGGATTTGACGAAGAGGATAGGGTCGGAGGCAGTACCCGTGGCGGTAAGTACAATACCGCCGGTAGGCGCGGTTTCCGTATGTCCGGCCACGACATTAAACGTAACCCCCCCGGTGCCCACACCCAGGGTGTTTAGTGCGGTGACCGCATCCGCTACCGTGGCGTAGTCGCCGGGTATCGTTTTGGTCCCCGTCAATTGCGCGAATGTGGCACTCATCGTACATAAGAGCACACATGTGAGTAAAATAAAACGTCTCATAGATTAGGATTTAATTAGTAATTGATATTTATTGTATGTTCAGATTTATTGCAACTAAAATATATATATTCGAACATCAGATACATTAGACCTGGCAAAAAGAATTCAAATTTAAAAAGAAATCGGGCTTTCCCGACGATGAATTTGTTAAATTTAATAAATTCTTTAATAATGTGAATCCTTGGCATATAGCCGGAATCGCGCCTATGCTTTTTGAAAAGTGCTTGTTAAATTTCTAACTTTGCATAACAAATAGAAAATCAGCATATGAATAAAATGCCGGATGAGGATTTTATACGATTGAGGAGCAGCTTAATAGTAGGTTCGGCTTTACTGGCATTGATCTGGTTGGTGAAGGTTTTTGAGTGGATTTCGGGTTCCGGATTTTACTATTTAGGTATTTTCCCCCGTGAATTAAAGGGGTTGATAGGTATTGTAACGGCACCTTTGGTGCACGCTGATGCGGCTCATGCAGTGGCCAACAGTGTTCCGCTCTTTGTTAGCACGGCCGTAATTTTCTATTTTTACCGGGAGGTTTTTTGGGCGGTTTTTTGGCTCATTTGGTTTATTACCGGGCTGTGGGTTTGGTCGTTCGCGCGCGAGGCCTGGCACATCGGCGCCAGTGGAATTGTATATGGTTACATAAGTTTTTTGTTTTTCAGCGGAATTTTTCGTCGCCACGCCCGATTAATGGCTGTTTCGTTGCTTATGGTGTTTCTATACGGTGGGTTTTTCTGGGGCATTTTTCCGGATTTTTTCCCGGATCGGCATATTTCATGGGAATCGCATTTGATGGGCGGATTGGCCGGGTTGATGATGGCTTTCTTTTTTCGCAAAACCGGGCTCCAGAAGGAAGTAAAGGTTTGGGATGAGGATGAGGATGATGGCGGATTGCCCTGGCAGCAGCCGGAATCTGAAGATTCACTGCAGCCCCCTGGCCGTTAGCGGTCGGCGAGGTGCTTGTCGGTGTCGCGCTGAATATCCCTTGACTTAATGGAGTCCCGCTTGTCGTAAGCGTGCTTTCCGCGTGCCAGCGCGATATTTAATTTTGCTTTTCCTTTTTCGTTGATGAAAAGCAGGGTGGGAATGATCGTCAGTCCCTTTTCTTTCGTTTTAACCAACAATTTTTTCAATTCCCTGCGGTTGAGCAGGAGCTTGCGTTCGCGTTTGGGCTCATGGTTAGAATACGTTCCGTAGGTGTATTCCGCAATGTGCATATTAAGCACCCATAATTCGCCCGAACGGAAGGTACAATAGGCATCCGCGATATTCGCTTTACCATCGCGCAGGGATTTAATTTCTGTTCCCGTGAGCACGATGCCGGCTGTGAATTCCTCCAGCAGGTAATACTCGAAAGATGCCCGCCTGTTTTTTATGTTGATGTTCGACTGGATAGGGAGTGGATTTAGAAACGCTGGCAAAAGTACGAAATATTCAGTGAGCAGCCCCGCTTAAAGTGGAGGTCCAAGTTGATACGGGGAGGTATTCTGTGGATAAAATCCTGTTAAAAAATCTTAAAAACGCCCCCGTTTTGCCATTGTTAATAATTGACAAACAATTTTTTACATACAATTGTTGATAACGCGTTGAAAGGAACGGCCGATGAATAATCATCTTTGGTTAATTTTGCACCTTTATTAATATAAGGACGAAGATATGGAACAATCAAGTTACTTAAAGGGGGGTGAATTTCTTCTTCGGGAAGTTGAGGATATTTTCACGCCGGAAGAGTTTAACGAAGAGCAGAAAATGATTGCAGAGACCTGCGCTGATTTTCTCGACAAAGAGGTATTCCCCAACCTCGAACGTATTGATGCCCATGAAGAAGGTTTGCTGCGTGAACTGATCGCCAAAACCGGTGAAATGGGTCTCCTCGGTGTGAGTGTACCTGAGGAATATGAAGGTTTCGGACAATCCTTTGTTACCAGCATGCTGGTTGCCGCTGAGCTTGGTAGTGCATTCTCGTACTCGGTAGCCTTTTCAGCCCATACAGGGATTGGAACTTTACCTTTGTTGTATTACGGTCCTGAAGCGTTGAAGAAAAAATATCTGCCCAAACTGGCCTCCGGTGAACTGGCGGCTGCCTACTGCCTTACGGAGCCGGGTGCTGGCTCCGATGCCAATTCCGGAAAAACCCGCGCGGTGTTGTCGGAAGATGGTAAGCATTGGATTATCAACGGCCAGAAAATGTGGATCACCAATGGCGGATTTGCCGATGTGTTGTCGGTTTTCGCCAAGGTAGATAACGATAAAATTCTGAGTGCCTTTCTGGTGGAAAGCAAAACCCCCGGGGTTACCTTTGGCGCCGAAGAAAAGAAAATGGGGATTAAAGGATCCTCTACCCGCCAGATCTTTTTTAATGATGTGAAAGTTCCGGTGGAAAATATGCTCGGCAAACGCGGTGAAGGCTTTCGTATCGCACTGAATATTCTGCACATTGGTCGTATTAAGCTGGGTGCCAATACCATTGGTGGCTGCAAGCGGGCCCTGCTGCATTCGGTGAACTACGCCGGTGAGCGCAAACAGTTTGGTGTTCTCATCAA
>CAZPDS010000009.1:38156-50502 GCA_964585485.1 uncultured Bacteroidales bacterium | reverse complement strand
GAATCCGGCGGGTTTAGCTATCCTTACAAAAAGCTGGATCGTAGCTTTTTTACAGAACTCCATCAGCGCGATGCTTCGGTGGACGACTGGTTGCTTCATCACAACGGCCAATTGAGCGACAGCACTTTTGCAAACCTGGCTTTCTTCGATGGGAACCATTGGTACACGCCGTCTTTTCCACTGCTGCGTGGGGTTCGTCGTCAGCAATTGCTCGACGAAGGTCGCCTACGAACCACCAATATCAAAGTGAGCGACCTAAGCGCTTTCGCGGAAGTCAGCCTCATCAACGCCATGTTGGATCTGGGCGAACTGCGGCTCCCTTGCAACTGTATCCGGCGGATTTAGTGAACGGTGGTGTGACGAATACCACACGGCCAGCCCGCCAGCATCAACAAAAATCGCTACCTTTGTATTCGCGTAAAGTGAATAAATTCAATTAAAATGAAAAAGATAATGATTCTTGGATTGGCCCTGATCATCCAGGGTGCCGCACTACAAGCTCAGAAAAGCAGCAACCCCTTTCTGAGCGATTTTGATACACCATATGGGGTTCCCAGTTTCGATAAGATCGATACATCCCATTATGTTCCTGCCTTTAAACGCGGAATCGCCGAACAACAGGCCGAAATCGATGCCATCGTGAACAGTAAAGCCGCGCCCGATTTTTATAACACCATCGAAGCCTTCGACCGCTCCGGTGCCATTCTCGATCGGGTCAGCGCGGTGTTTTTCAGCCTGAATTCCGCCAATACCGGTCCCGTGCTGCAAAATATTGCCCGCATCGTTTCGCCGCTTATTACCGCCCATTCCGATAATATTATGCTGAATGAGAAGCTGTTTCATCGTATCAAGACCGTCTACGACCAGCGGATGAGCAGTAAGCTGGATGAGCAGCAGATTCGGGTCGTAGAGAAATACTACGACGACTTTGTGCGCAGCGGGGCAAACCTGAGTCCGGAAGACAAAAGCCGTTTGAGAACGATGAATCAGAAACTCTCCGAACTGCAATTGCAGTTTGGTGAGAACCTGCTGGCTGAAACCAACGAGAATTTCCGGCTGGTTATTGAAAAACAGGATGATCTGAAAGGTTTGCCCGACGATGTGATTTCGGCGGCGGCCACCCAGGCCGAGCAATTTGGCATGGCGGGAAAATGGGTGTTTACCCTGCAAAAACCCAGCATGCTTCCGTTTCTGCAATACGCTGAGAATCGGTCACTTCGTGAAAAACTCTACCGCGGTTATTTCATGCGGGGCAATAACGATGATAAGTTCGATAACAAAAGCATCATGTTGGAAATTCTGAACATTCGGGCCGAGAAAGCCAAGCTGCTTGGATTTTCAACCTACGCCGAATATGTGATCAAAAACAACATGGCGGCACAGCCCGAAAAGGTCTACGATTTTCTGCTGCAGATCATGAAGCCCGCAACGGAAGCGGCACGCAAAGACCTGGCCGATATGCAGGCAATTGTCAAGCGTGAGGGCGGCGATTTCAGCCTTGAATCCTGGGACTGGTGGTATTATGCCGAAAAGCTTCGCAAAGAGAAATACGATCTGGACGAATCGGAACTGAAGCCCTATTTTGTGCTCGAAAACGTTCGCGATGGGATGTTCAACACGGCAACCCGACTTTATGATATCCGTTTTGTAAAACGCAACGACCTGCCCGTGTATCATCCGGAAGTGGAGGTGTTTCAGATCACCGATAAGTCGGGAAATCATCTTGGAATTCTTTACCTGGATTATCATCCCCGCCCCGGGAAAAGGGTTGGCGCCTGGTGTGGCGGTTTCCGCGATCAAATGTATAAAGATGGCAAGCGCATTCCGCCGGTCATCACGGTGGTTACCAATTTTACCCGTCCCACGGGCGATGCTCCGGCACTGCTGACCTGGGATGAGGTGAACACCCTCTTCCATGAATTTGGTCATGCGCTGCACGGTCTCTTTACCGATGGCAAATACCGTCGCACGGCCGGCAATGTGCCGCGCGATATGGTGGAACTGCCTTCGCAGATTATGGAAAACTGGGCCTCGCAACCGGAGGTCATGAAAACCTACGCCAAACATTATAGAACAGGAGAACTTATCCCTAAGGATTTGATGGACCGTCTGCAGAAAAGCCTCACTTTTAACGAAGGCTTCGTAACCGTGGAATACATCGCGGCCTCCTTGCTGGATCTTGACCTGCACTCTTTTACGGATCCACAAAAGGTGGATATCCAGAAATTTGAAAAAGAATCGATGGAGAAGGCCGGCCTGATTCGTGAAATTCTCCCGCGCTATCGCACCACCTATTTCAACCACGTCATCGGTGGCTACGCCGCCGGCTATTATGTGTACCTCTGGGCTGCCGTGCTGGATACCGACGCGTTTAACGCTTTCGCGGAATCGGGCAACATCTTCAACCCTGAAATCGCCGCTAAATTCCGGAAATATGTGCTCACCGAAGGTGGCAACGATGAAGGTATGATTCAATACCTGAAATTTCGCGGCCAGGAGCCCAGCATTGAGCCCTTGCTGCGCAAACGCGGACTGAACTGATCATCACACAGATGAAAGGCAGTCTTTATTTATTACCTTCCTTTTTGGGAGGAGGCGAGGCCGACGATGTATTTCCCGGCCTCAACCTGAAAACGGCCGGCCGTTTGCGTCATTTCATCGTGGAAGATGAGCGCACGGCCCGCCGCTTTCTTAAGAAAATTCAACCCTCGCTGGTTATTGATGAACTGAGCTTTTTTCTGCTCAACGAACACACCCGCGACGAGGAAATCATTCATTACCTCGATCCCGCTATGGAGGGCCTGGATATCGGCCTGCTGTCGGAAGCAGGTATGCCCTGCATTGCAGATCCCGGCGCATGGGTTGTTCGGATGGCCCATGAATTGGGGGTTCGGGTTATACCCCTGATCGGACCTTCATCCATCATGCTGTCCCTGGCTGCCAGCGGTATGAACGGACAATCCTTCGCCTTCCACGGTTACCTGCCTATTGATAAACCAGCACGCAGCCGGCGCCTAAAGGAGCTTGAAAGTGCTGCCCGGCGCGGACAAACGCAGATTTTTATCGAAACGCCCTACCGGAATAATGCCATGCTCGAAGCTGTCATTCAAAGTTGCCAGCCCGCCACAATGTTGTGTGTTGCCTGCGATATCAGTCTGGAAACCGAGATGATACGAACCCAGAGCGTAGCAACATGGAAATCGGCCAAAGCCGACCTGCATAAGAGACCGGCCATCTTTTTGCTGGGCCAGTGATTCAGAACAGTTTGGTGATCAAAATACCCAGAAAAGTGGCAAGTATCCCACTGCCGACGCTGCCCAGCGAATAAAAGGCGGCATCCATGTATTGACTGCTGCGCAGCAACTGAACCGTTTCGTTGGAAAAAGCTGAAAAGGTGGTGAATCCTCCAAGTATGCCGGTGGTGAGAAATAGTTTCCAGTCGGGATGCAAAGGCGCCCTGTCGCTGATGCCAAAAACAAGACCGATCAGGAAACATCCTATAATATTAACCAGCAAGGTAGAATAGGGGAAATTTGACAGGTACCTCGCCTGCACAAACTGTGAAAGCAGATAGCGTGAAACCCCGCCGATAAAACTTCCAGCACCAATGGCCAGCAAAACTCTCATAGGATGAGATTTTATGCGGCAAAGGTACAAAAAATGCCACAATCAGTGCATAATCTTTATGGGAAACGGCGCCGACCATTCGCTCCACTTCAGGTTGTTATCCCGGTAACGAACGATAAAATAATAGTTCCCCGGCAATGAAAATCTTTGCAGACCCAGTCGAAGCTCCGATAAACGTACGCCGGCATTCAGGTTTACCGGCTCATAATCCGGTGCGCCCGAATCCCGGTAGAAATTCTTTGCACTGATCAGACTATCACAAACAAGCTCCCGACAATGGCCATGCTGCCGGATCACCTGAAATCCGGCGTACATCGGGCATCCACGGCCAACGAAGGCCGATGCCTTCAGCATAACGGCGCCACCGGCCGTTTCAGCCGACAGGCCTTCAGGCTTTGCCGGAGGCGGCTGATGCGGGTCATACTCCAGCCTGTCAAATGCCTCCAGATCACGCCAACGATCGGGATGGCCCAGACTGTAAACGGTGGAACGGACTTTTTTGGAATCACCATCCACTTCAATCACAACAAAATGATAATGATCCAGGATCATATCCACCCGCTCGTCCTGCATCATCTTGTTATCCTTGTAGCGGTCCAGATGGCCGCCGGCGCCACCGGAGAGAAGGGTGAAAAAATCGTGCTCTTTCCCGATCCAGGAGCCGCTTTCATAATTGTGGGCATGCCCCCAGGTGATCAGGGCCACCTTGGCAAATTGACTCAGCAAGGGCAGTATCCGCTTTCGGACGTACATCGACCGCCCATCGGGCCACACCTCGCTCTGGCCAGGCTGATGATTGTACACGATAACGTAGTCAATCGTGCTATCAACAGCGGAGGCCTTCAATTGCCGCTTCAACCAGGATGTCTGAAGGAAACTGTTGTATAGGCCATTGGTATTCAATGCAATAAAATGGGTATTCAAAACCCTGAAGGAATAATAACGTTCACCCTTGTTTGCAAGGTCGGAATAATGAATATAGCGGTAATAATAAACACTCTCACTTTCGTGATTGCCAATGGATATCATCACAGGCACGTAGGGCGTAATCGCGGCATAAGCGTCAAAAAATTCGCGGCGGTAAGCGTCTTTATCAGAACCCGATTGCACGATATCGCCGGTGTGCATCACAAACGAAACCGAATCCATCCAGTTCGCACCGTATTCCCGTTTTAACACGAAAACAATAGTGTCTGCAATTTTTTTTGACAAACCCTGCGCATTTTTCTGGGAATCGCCCACCTTGATGATCCGCACGTTTTCACCGATGGCTCCGGGCAGGGGAGCGGTGCGAAAATGGAAAACATCCGAGGTGTCGCTTCCGCTTATGCACCGATAATAATAGCGGGTAGCCGCCTGCAGCCTGTTTAATTTTACGGTATGCCAACAGTTGCGTCCGATGTAAGTATAGGTCCCGGCCGTGGATGACCCCATTGCCTCAGTGGGCCCATATTGCACGGACACAGGTCCCGTTTCGTCAGCATGCCAGGAGATGTAAATCGAAGAGGTATCCGGTGCTTCAAGATAGGGCCGGATCGACTGGGCATTGGCGCTGCCCGCGATGAACAGGCATAGGACACACCAGGTAAGGAAACGATCAATCATTTGTTTGCTGTTTTCCAGGCCTCACAAAGGTACCACATTTCCAATAATTCCTACCTTTGCGAAACCAAGGCCCCCCGATGCTGTACAATCCAACCGACGACCTTCAGGAAGGGAATTACCTCTCGTTTCGCGTGCTCAATGAAATTGCACTGCCGCCCGATGATGAGCGTTTTTATGTCATGGAAAGTGAATCGGGTAAGCGGCACCTGATGAAGGCCGACTACTATGCGCATTATCAGTTGAAACCCGGAATGAGCTTGCGCTGTCGGGTGGATAAAGTGAATTGCAGTGGTAAAGTGTACCTGGAGCCCGACCACCCAGGGTGTCAGCCTGGCGATGTGCTGGATTTTGCCGTGCTCAGTTCGCATACGCTAAGGAATTCCCTTGGCGGGGAAGAAAGCCTGTTGGTACTTAACGATCCTTGGGGAAAACCAGCCCATGTGAAGGTGTGGAATCCCGATTCATCAAAGGTTCATCATAGTTTTCGCGGCCGCGTGGAGCGCATCAAAAAGGGCATTTTGCTGATCGCTGACCCGGAACATAATTATTTCGGCAAGCACGAACTCCCGGACGAGAACCGGGCCTTTCTTCTTAAAGAAGTCATTACCCTGGCGCCCGGACTTGAATACTATGTACTGGAACAAAATGAAAGTACGCACTACCTGCGCACAAAATACTACAGTTCTTACGGTTTTCGCCTAAATCAGGAACTTCATCTGCGGGTTTTGGCCAAGCCGGGGCTCTATCAGCATTACCTGGAACCACCGCATCCGTATTACCGGAAAGGAGAGCGGTACGACTTCGAATTCCGGGGAACAGAACCCTGGTCAGTAAAGCAAGGGGATTCTTCGTACCGCCTGCATCTGGCCGATAAACTGGGACATACCTACAGCATCGGAATGCAAGGCGATGAACCCGTTTGGAATCCCCGTGTGACCGCTAAGGTTCACGAAATCCGCATGAGCAAGTGCATCCTGAGCGATATTAGCTTCGAACAATCGGATGCTGACAATAACGGCATTTTCCTTCACCCGTAATTCCCTGTGAATCTGTATTATATCCGTCGCGTCGCAGGACCGTTTTTCCGCAGTTCGGACAGACCGTGTCGCTACTTCCTTCATGTTGCACGTTCCCCAGGTAAACATAGGAAAGCTCTGATTTTGCAAAAACATAAAAATCAACAAGTTGCGATAGTGGAGTAGGGGGGGTCTTCAATTTAAAATGCGGAAAATATTTGGAGATGTGCAACACAGTTTCTGGTCCCAGTTCGTTTTTAATCCAGTGCACCATGTGGCTGAATTGCTCAGCGTCGTCGTTCATCCCCGGGATAAGAAGAAAGCTTAATTCAAGATGAATCCCCGCCTGCCGGATGCGTTTAATGTTTCGCAGAACAGGTGAAAGGGAACCGCCCGTATAACGGCGGTAGAATTCCTGGCTAAACGACTTCAAGTCAATATTGAAGGCATCAATAATATCAATCAGTATTTCAAGCGGTTGCTCGTTGATATAACCATTTGAAATAAGCACATTCAGCAAAGCATTCTTCTTAGCTAAGCGGGCGGTTTCTTCCATCATTTCGAAGAAGACGGTGGGTTCATTGTAGGTGTAAGCAATGCCAATATTTTCGGTCTTTTCCAGCGCTTTCATCACCAGGTGGGCCGGTGTAATGATGCTTTCTATGAAATCTTCGCCGCTTGTCTGGCTAATCTCGAAATTCTGGCAAAAAGTGCAGTGCAGGTTACATCCATAGGTGCCGAAAGAAAGAATTTGGGAACCCGGGAAAAAATGAAAGAGCGGTTTTTTTTCGATCGGGTCGAAATGCAGCGCGCTGATATGCCCGTAGGTCAATGCCTGAAGATGGCCATTGTCGTTATAACGAACGCCACAATTTCCGCGCTTCTGATTGGCGATCAGACAATTGTGGGGACAGAGCAGGCATTCCACCTGATGATCATCCAGCGTACGGTAAAAGGAGGCTTCACGGGCCATCGTATTCGTGTATTTCTATCCCAAAGTAACGAAAAAAACCGACAAACAGCTTAAATCATTATTTTTGCCCCTGAATTTTACCTGATGAAAACGCCCTGCCGTATCTGTCTGCTGATTTTGCTTCTGGCCTTGAGTACCGGCAGTTCTGCGCAGCCTGGGTTCGAACCTGAACGCCGTCGCAGCCCCTTTTTTCGACGGGCTGAGTTGGATACGAATTACGTGCAGACGTACAAGAATCAATTACTGTATGCCTTCATTGGGACTCGAAAGTTTCAGCATGTGGCCATAGAATCGCTTCGTGGGGCCGACCGGCTTTTTTACAAGCCCAACAATCCTTATAGTTTTGGAGCAGCACTTTCGTTCAATTCATTCTCCATTGATCTAACGATGAAGTTTCCCTATCTAACCAAGGATTATAAAAAAAAGGGGGAATCCGACATCTTCCGGGTCCGTTTGGGCTACAACAAACCCAAGGTATGGATGTCGACCATGGTTCAGTTTATACACGGCTTTTATCTCGATAATATCGAAAAATTCGACCCGGAGTGGTTCGATAGAAACGATTCCTACCTGTTGCGCCCGGATATTATCAACCTGACCTGGTACACGGCCGCCTTCTATTCGTTAAATCACCGAAAGATT
Source organism: uncultured Bacteroidales bacterium (assembly GCA_964585485.1). Classification (GTDB taxonomy): domain Bacteria; phylum Bacteroidota; class Bacteroidia; order Bacteroidales; family CAIWKO01; genus CALGYY01. Next base: position 42,639 of record CAZPDS010000009.1, on the reverse strand, counting down.
ACGTACCAGAGCTCAATCGGGTGGGAGCAACGGCAAAAAAAGAGTGCCGGTACCTTCCTGATCGGAGGGTCAGCTTTGGTAAACTACCTGGCCGCCGATTCGTCGATTATTCCCGGCTTGGTTTCCGAGCAATTCTCTGATAATTTGGAACTTACAGAGCAGCTCAACCTTCAGTTCGGACTCAGTATCGGGTATGTGCATGCTTTTATGATCACACCCAAAGTCTATTTTTCCATTGGTGTATTCCCGGGATTGCACTACCAGATTGGGCATCACATTGCGCCACTTATGGGTAAACAGGATATTAGCGGAGATATTGGCAGCATCACCGAAGGCCGGGCTTCCTTTGGTTATAATACGGAGAAGTTTTACGCGGGCGTTACCTTCAACGAGATTTTCATTATGAATTATCCTAAATACACCGTGCTCACGAACGGGTATGCGCATTTAAAGTTCTTTGTCGGCAAACGCCTCGATTTTAAAAAATGGCGACAATCCCGAAAAAACAGTAATGAACGTGCGTACGGATTTTGATTTTCCTTACTTTTACGGATCAAATTGTACACTTATGAGAAAGTTCATGCGAATTCCGTGGTATTATCCGTTCGCGGGTGTTGTTGGTGGCTTTGGTTTATTGATCGCGGGCGCTCTGATTCCGGATTCCGCTGTGGCCATCGCAGGCATTGTTCTGCTTCAACTTTCAGGGTGGGTTTTTGCCGCACGTTTCTTTTTTTCCGGCTGTGGATTCTTCAGCATGGCATTAATGGATTAAACAGATTTATGGATATAAGTCGCAATATATCAGCAAATTGGCGAAATGTATTTTGTCTTATAATTAATATTATGTTAAATAGCAGTTTTAAAAGTAAAGGGAAAGCCCTGCGGCTTCCCCTTCCTTGTATTATTTCTTCAGGGCGTCAATTTTAGCGTTGACAGCCTTCAGTTTCTCCATATCGTTTTTGCGGGTATACAATTGTTTCAGCGAATAAAGTGTGCTGACATCATTTGGCATTAAGGTTTCTGCTTTTTCTAAGACCGGAATGGCTTTATCCAGTAATCCGTCGGCTTCCGCTTTCAGTTTATTATAACCTTCGGTGTCTTCCATGGGCAGTTTGTTGGCCTTCTCCATCAAGGTTGCTGCCGAATTTACATACAAGGCGCCCAGGTTATAAATGGCGTCAAAATAATCCGCTTTAAGCTCAATGGCTTTGTTGTAAGAGGCTTCGGCCTTTTGAAAATCGCCAAATTCCGCCATGTTTACGCCAATGGCGTAATGCAACATCGGGTTGTTCGGGTCTTTCTGTACAGCCATATCGAGCAAATTCTGTGCTTCGGCGGCTTTGCCCTGTGCCAGGTAAATATTGCATTCCGCGATGATCAGGTTCAAATCTTCGCCCATGATTTTGCGGCCCTTCTGGATGATTTCCATGGCCTTGGCTGTATCGCCTTCATTTTTATAAATATTTGATAACGAGCTGTATACCAATGCCTGATGGTAACGGTTCTTGGCCAGATCTTCCAGGTATTCCTTGGCTTTGGCATCGTTTTTCAACTGAATGGCACTCAGCGCCGCGTTGTAGGTGGCAATGGTATCTTTAAGGCCAAACATGCTGTTGATTGAACGGGCTGTAGCAAATTTTTCCATGGCCGCGGCATAGTCTTTCTTGTTGTAGACATCCACCCCCTGATTGTAATACTGCTCACCTACCACGTATAAACCAATAACCGGGCTCATCGGATTGATGCTTTCGTTCATGAATTCCTGGTCAATTTCTACGGCTTTTTTGTACGATTCGTAAGCTACTTCCAAAGCGTTGGGCGCAAGTTCTTTGAATTTTGGATTGGGATCCAGGTACAACTTGAGGTAAATATTGCCCCTGTAGTGCCAGGTTTTAGCCTGACCTTTGGTCTGATCGTGCGCTGCAGCCAGGTCAATATTGGTCTTGGCCTTCTCTAACTGATTATTTTTTAAATAGTTAAATGCGCTGAGCAACACGGCATTCTGAGCTGATGCACCCAGGGTGATCATGCAGGCCAGAACAAGAAACGCAAGTTTTTTCATTGTACGTATTTTTTAGATTATTAATTGTTGTTCGCTTGCTTTATAAAAGACAGCAAATGTAGAAATTATTTGATTTTAACAAATGCTCTGCCAAAAATATACACGGTATCCCCCATCAATCATCATCATCGTCATCAGCGGCATCTTCATCGGCTTTCTCCTCTCCTGCTGTGTCGCCGGTTTCATCATCCTCATCGCCGTGTACATCCTCAACGTCATCGTCAAGATCTTCGTCATCAACTACTTCACTGTCGTCAAGTTCGGGAGTTGCCAGGTATTCAGCATCCGAAACATGGCTCTCCTCGCCTTCTTCTTCGTCGCAGCCTGCCACTTTGGCTACCGCGGCAATAGAATCTTCGCGCAGGTTAATCAGGCGGACACCCTGGGTTGCGCGGCCCATGACCCGGAGGTCTTTAACGGCGATGCGAATCAGAATGCCCGATTTATTAATGATGATCAGGTCGTCTTGGTCGGTTACATCCAGTATGGAAATCAACATCCCCGTTTTTTCGGTGATGTTCATGGTTTTCACACCTTTTCCACCCCGGTTGGTGATGCGGTAGTCTGCTGATTTAGACCTTTTTCCATAGCCATTTTCAGAAACTACGAGGATTTCGGTTTCTTCACTGGCAATGCATACCATGCCCACAACGGCGTCTTTTTCGTCGCGTAAGCGGATTCCGCGCACACCCGAAGCGTTGCGACCCATCGGACGAACCTTTTCCTCTTCAAAACGGATGGCGCGGCCGGAATGCAGGGCCATCAATACCTGGCTCTTGCCATCGGTAAGGCAGGCCTGCAGCAGTTCATCACCCTCACGGATGGTGATAGCGTTGATACCGTTCTGACGTGGCCTCGAATAGGCTTCCAGCGTGGTTTTCTTGATAATGCCTTTTCGGGTGCAAAGGATAATGAATGTATTGGCCGCATAGTTCTTATCGGTCAAATCTTTTACATTCAGGAATGCCTTCACTTTGTCGTCGGGCGGGATGTTGATCATGTTCTGAATTGCACGGCCCTTGGAGTTTTTCGTACCTTCCGGAATTTCAAATACGCGCAACCAGAAACAGCGTCCCTTTTCGGTGAAGAACAGCATGTAATCATGCATTGTGGCAACATAAATGTATTCCACAAAATCTTCCTCGCGAATATCGCTTCCGCGCGATCCACGACCGCCCCTGTTTTGAACTCTGTATTCCGACAAGGGTGTACGCTTGATGTAACCCATGTGGGAAATGGTAATCACCACTTCCTCGTTGGCAATGGTATCCTCGATACGGAAATCGCTGGCGGTGTAGATAATTTCAGTCTTGGGCTCATCCCCATATTTTTCCCTAATCTCGAGTAATTCTTTTTTGATGATGCCCATTCGTAATTCTTCGCTGTCGAGCACACTTTTCAGGTACTCGATCAGTTTCATTAGCTCGTCGTACTCTTTCTGGAGGTTCTCACGTTCCAATCCCACCAGGGCGCGCAGGCGCATGTCGACAATAGCGCGCGACTGCAGGTCAGACAAGCCGAAGCGTTCCATGAGGTTGTTGCGGGCGATTTCGACCGTTTGCGATTCGCGGATAATTTTGATGACCTCATCAATGTGATCCAGGGCGATGAGCAAACCGGCGACAATATGCGCCCTTTTCTCGGCCTGGTCAAGTTCGAAGCGGGTACGGCGCGTAACCACTTCGTGGCGGTGATCCACGAAATGACGGATAAGGTCTTTCAGGTTAAGCATCATGGGCCGGCCGTGAACCAGGGCAATGTTGTTGACACTGAAGGAACTCTGCAAAGCTGTTTGCTGATAAAGTTTATTCAGCACCACATTGGTAATGGCATCTTTACGGAGTTCAAAAACAATGCGCATCCCGTTTTTATCACTTTCGTCGCGGATATCTGATATGCCCTCAATTTTCTTTTCCTGCACCAGCTCGGCCGCTTTGTTGATTAGTTCGGCCTTGTTCACCTGGTAGGGAATCGAGGTAAAGACAATGCTTTCGTGATGAGCTTCCGTTTCCACGATGGACTCGCCACGCATCACAATTCGGCCGCGACCGGTTTCAAAGGCTTCCTTAACGCCTTCATAACCATAAATTACCCCACCGGTCGGAAAATCAGGTGCTTTGATGAATTTCATCAATTCGGGAATCGTGATATCGTGGTTGTCAATATAGGCTATGATGCCGTCGACCACTTCCCTGAGATTATGTGGCGGCATGTTGGTGGCCATCCCCACGGCAATACCCGAGGTGCCGTTCACCAGCAGGTTGGGAATCTTTGCCGGAAGTACAGTTGGCTCTTCCAGCGTATCATCGAAGTTTAACTTGAAATCAACCGTGTTTTTATCAAGATCCGCCAGCATTTCCTCAGCTACTTTCTGGAGGCGGGCTTCGGTATAACGCATTGCCGCAGGGCTGTCGCCGTCGA
>CAZPDS010000009.1:35722-38146 GCA_964585485.1 uncultured Bacteroidales bacterium | reverse complement strand
CCTTCAAGGTTTCATCGAAGTTTGGCTGCATGTCAACCGTATCTTTTTCAATATCGACCAACATTTCTTCGGCCAACCGCTTCAGGCGGCATTCGGTATACCTCATGGCAGCCGGAGAATCCCCGTCCACGGAACCGAAGTTACCCTGGCCATCAACCATGGGATAGCGCAACGACCATTCCTGCGCCATACGTACCATAGCGTCGTACACTGAACTATCGCCGTGCGGGTGATACTTACCCAGTACCTCACCGACAATTCTCGCCGACTTTTTATGGGGCCTTGTGGATAAATTTCCCAAATCGTGCATACCAAATAATACCCTGCGGTGTACCGGTTTAAAACCATCACGTACATCCGGGAGCGCCCTGGAAACGATAACCGACATGGAATAGTCGATATACGCTGTCTTCATCTGGTCCTCAATGTTCACCCGGACAATTTTCAAGTCTTCACTCATAATTTATAATTCAATCATTTTTAGCTAGTTAAATAATCTATAACAAGACTACGAAAATACGCATTTTTGGGGACATGAAAGGCTTTTTTTTGAAGATTTCTTATAAACACGTAAGTGTTGATAATTATAGGCTTTGGAGACGATTTTGAGGTCTGTAAACCGCCTAATTTTGAGGGTCTGAAAAAAATCACTAACTTTGAAGGTTAAAACCATTATTTATGGAAGCAAAATTTTCCCAGCGGGTAAAGGACGTTCTGGCGTATAGTCGGGAGGAAGCGATCAGGCTGGGTAACGACTACATAGGCATTGAACATATGTTTCTTGGCATCGTTCGTGAAGGCGAAGGCATGGCCATAAAAATTCTGTTGTTGCTTGGGGTAAACCTGACGGATCTGCGCCGCAATATTGAAAAAGCCTTGAAGACCAGCAACGAAAAGGAACAGGCTCCCGAGAATATTCCTTTGGTTAAGCAGGCGGAACGTGCACTTAAGATCACTTATTTGGAGGCCAAGACGTTCAAGAGCGAGATGATCGGCACGGAGCATCTGTTGCTGGCGATTTTAAAGGATGACGCCAACCTGGTCACCAAAAATCTGGCGAAGACCGGGATCAATTATAATGATGTGAAGGCTGAACTTCGCAACCTGATTACGGGGCAGGACGAGCCCCGCTTCGATCCGCGCGACGAAATGCCCAACAGTGGCGGCGAAGAAGGCGAAGACAGCGCCTTGGGGGGTGAATTTAAAAAGCCCACCGACACCAAGTCCAGAACGCCTGTTCTGGATAATTTCGGCCGCGACCTGACCCGCCTGGCGGAGGAAGATCGCCTGGACCCTGTGGTGGGTCGCGAAAAGGAGCTTGAGCGTATTGCACAGATTTTGAGCCGCCGCAAAAAAAACAACCCGGTGCTTATCGGCGAAGCGGGTGTTGGAAAATCGGCCATTGCCGAAGGCCTTGCACTGCGTATTGTTCAGCGCAAAGTTTCGCGGGCCCTGTTCGATAAGCGCATCGTTTCTCTCGACCTGGCATCGCTGGTTGCCGGAACCAAGTACCGCGGCCAGTTTGAGGAACGTATGAAGGCGGTCTTGAATGAACTTGAAAAGAATCACGACGTGATCCTTTTTATCGACGAGATCCATACCATTGTGGGGGCTGGCGGTGCTTCCGGCTCGCTCGACGCCTCCAATATGTTTAAACCGGCCCTGGCCCGCGGCGAAATTCAGTGCATCGGCGCCACCACACTTGACGAGTATCGCCAGTATATTGAAAAGGACGGTGCCCTTGAACGGAGGTTCCAGAAAGTGCTGGTAGAACCCACCTCACCTGATGAAACCCTTGTCATTCTTCACAACATCAAAGAAAAATACGAAAACCACCATTTGGTGCGCTATACCGATGAAGCTATTAAAGCCTGCGTGCATCTGACCTCGCGCTACGTCAGCGACCGCTGTTTGCCCGATAAGGCGATTGATGCCCTGGATGAGGCCGGTGCCCGTGTACATATTACCAATATTCACGTCCCGGAAGAAATTATCCTCATGGAAGCCGGTATCGAAGATACCCGCCACCAGAAACGAAAAGCGATCGACGGTCAGAAATACGAAGAAGCCGCAGAATACCGCGACAAGGAACGTAAGATGATGGACGAACTTGAAAAAGTTAAAAAGAAATGGCTGAGCGAGTCGCAAGTGAACCGGGAAACGGTGTCGGAACAGGATGTCGCCGAAGTGGTGGCCATGATGACCGGCGTCCCTACCCAGCGTATTGCCCAAAATGAAAGCAACCGTCTCTTAAAAATGGAAGACGAACTGGGCGGTATGGTGATCGGACAAGATGATGCCATTCGCCGCGTTACCAAAGCTATTCGACGTAACCGCGCCGGACTGAAAGATCCGAACAAACCGATTGGAACCTTCATTTTCCTGGGGCCGACGGGGGTCGGGAAAACCTACCTTGCCAAAGTC
>CAZPDS010000009.1:0-35712 GCA_964585485.1 uncultured Bacteroidales bacterium | reverse complement strand
GATGATCCGCATCGACATGAGTGAGTACATGGAGAAATTCGCCGTATCCCGCCTCATTGGAGCGCCTCCGGGCTATGTCGGCTATGAAGAAGGCGGCCAGTTAACTGAAAAGGTGAGGCGAAAACCATACTCCGTCGTGCTGCTTGATGAAATTGAAAAGGCACATCCGGACGTGTTTCATCTCCTGCTGCAAGTGCTCGATGACGGACAACTTACCGATAGCTTTGGGCGTAAGATCGATTTTAAGAATACCATCATCATTATGACCTCGAATATTGGCTCACGTCAGTTGAAGGAATTCGGCATGGGCGTTGGCTTTCAAACAAGCGCCAAAGAGAGCAATAAATCCGGTTATGCCAAGAGCATCATTGAAAATGCCTTACGTAAATCCTTTGCCCCTGAGTTTTTGAACCGTATTGATGATGTGGTGATTTTTGATGATATCAAGCGTGAAGACATCCACAAGATCATCGACATCGAATTGTCGCATCTTTACAAACGCGTTGAAGAACTCGGGTTTAAGGTAAACATCACCATCAAGGCCAAGGACTTCATTATTGAAAAAGGCTGGGATCCGAACTTTGGCGCACGTCCCTTAAAGCGCGCCATTCAGAAATACGTGGAAGATAAACTGGCGGAAGAAATTATTAAGTCCAGTATGAAGGATGGCGATACGGTGACCATCGATTTTGATGATGAACTTCAGGAAATGACCGTGGAGATTCACAAGCCAAAGCCGCCCAAAGAAAAAAAAGAGAACAATAAAAAAAATGTTGAATAATCCTGAGGCTGTCGAAAGGCAGCCTCCTCTTTAATATGATGTCGAACCGCGAAATATTCCTTAAACACCTGGCGCAAACCTCTGATGGACCCCTGGGAATTGAAATAGCCTCGGCCCGGGGCCTCGAATTGATCACCAGCGATGGTAAACATATTCTGGATCTGATTTCGGGCATATCGGTGTCTAACCTGGGGCACAGCCAGCCTGATATTGTTTCGGCCGTTCAAGAGCAGGCGGCCCGGCATATGCATTTGATGGTCTACGGGGAATTAGTCCAGGCACCGCAATCCAAGTTGGCGTTGTTGCTGTCGTCCCTCCTGCCGCCGTCACTCCAAAGCATCTACCTGGTGAATTCGGGCAGCGAAGCCGTGGAAGGAGCGCTGAAGATTGCCAAAAAATTCACCGGACGCAAGCAAATCGTGGCCTTCAACAACGCCTATCACGGATCCACCCACGGTGCGCTGAGTGTGATGGGCAACGAGACGTACCGCAATGCCTTTCAAACACTTCTCCCCCATGTTATACACCTTCCCTTCAATGAAGAAAAAGTGCTTTCGCAGATTACCAGCGAAACAGCCTGTGTCATAATAGAACCTGTTCAGGCCGAAGCCGGTGTCCGGATTCCTGCAGACACCTATCTGCCTGCGCTTCGCAAACGTTGCGATGAAACCGGTGCCCTGCTGATCTTTGATGAAATACAAACCGGGATGGGGCGCACAGGCACCATGTTCCGCTTCGGGCAAACGGGGGTTGTTCCTGACATTCTGCTGCTGGCAAAAGCCCTGGGTAGTGGTATGCCCCTGGGGGCTTTCATCTCATCGCCGGAAATTATGCAAACGGTCACCTTTAACCCGCCACTGGGGCATATCACCACCTTTGGCGGGCACCCTGTTTGCTGTGCAGCGGCTGTGGCCGGTATCGAAGTGATGCTCCGCGATCAGATTCTGGAGGATGTTGAAAGTAAAGGTGCATTGTTGCAATCGCTTCTGATCGATGTGCCCGCCATTCAGGAGATTCGCCGCAGCGGACTGCTTATGGCCATTGAATTGGCCGACTTTCCGAAGGTTCAGCAAACCATCCATCGCTGTCTTGAACGCGGCGTGCTGATCGATTGGTTCCTATTCGATTCCAAATCCATCCGTCTGGCACCGCCGCTGATCATCACAGAACAGCAAATCCGCGCCGTAGCTGTCGTACTACGTGAATGTCTGGCTTAATTACAACGGTGATTTTATTTTATCCTGCACTGCAGCACCTTCTCCCCTTCCAGCCAGGCTTCCATAACATCCCCCACGGCCAGAGGGCCAACGCCGGATGGTGTTCCGGTAAAGATTAAATCGCCCTGCTTCAGGGTGAAAAATCGGGAAACATAGGAAATAATCCGGTCCACCGAAAAAAGCATATCATCAGAATTGCCTTGCTGCACAGTATTTCCGTTGAGGTCGAGGTGAAAATTTACCGACTTCCCATCGTTAAAATGTGCTTTGGGGAAAAAGTCAGAAATCGGAGCCGAGTTATCAAAGCTTTTGGCGATTTCCCAGGGCAGGCCTTTTTCCGACTGCTGACGTTGCAGGTCGCGCGCCGTAAGGTCAATACCGAGGCCTAGCTCATCCCAATAAGTGTGCGCATATTTTTCAGAAATGCATTTTCCCACCTTAGCGATTTTCAGGACCAGTTCCAGTTCATAGTGCAGTTCTGTTGTGAAATCGGGGATGTAGACCGGGCGGTTTGATTTCACCAGGGCCGTATCCGGCTTCAGAAAGAAAACCGGATGTTCCGGCACATCGTGCTTAAGTTCCGCAGCGTGGGCTGCGTAATTCCGGCCAATGCAAATAATCTTCACTTCTTGATGTTCACTGAACTGTTGTTGAATCCGCGCAGCATGATTACATCGAGCAATTTTTTGGTCGACAGCGGGAAGTCGGCTTTCTTCATCCAATCAAAATACTGGGGCTCGCGACGGAACACTTCTTCCACCGGCATTCCCTTGTATTTGCCGAAATTAAAAACTTCCACGCCCTTATCATTATAGGCGATATGACCCACCAGGTCGGCAAATCGGTTGTTGACCGAAAAAGTGTGCAGGGCCGCTACATCATTTACTACAGGGGTGCTGATGTTGCCTTTTCCATCATCATACTGAACACCATTGTACTTATCTAACTGGGCTTGCAGAACTTCATAGGTGGCCCGGATATCGGCTTCCGCACTGTGGGCATTCACCAGCTCTTTACCGCAGTAAAACTTATACGCTGCCCGCAGTGTCCGGGGCTCCATCTTGTGAAAAATATTCTGGACATCCAAAAAATGACGCTGTGACACATCGAAATCAATACCGGCCCTGAAAAATTCCTCGGCCAACAGCGGAATGTCGAACTTGTTGGAATTGTATCCTCCCAGGTCACAATTTTTAAGAAATTGCGCCAACTCGGCCGCTACCTGATCAAAACGGGGACAATCCTTCACATCCTCATCATAGATTCCGTGTATTTCCGAAGAAGCCGCGGGGATAGGAATCCCTGGGTTGATGCGCAGGGTTTTTACTTCCTCACTATCGTCAGGGTTTATTTTTATGATGCAGATCTCAACAATCCGATCGCTGCCCACCATCACTCCGGTGGTTTCCAGATCGAAAAAGGCGATGGGGCGGGTTAATTTTAATTTCATTCAGGCTTGGGGCTTAAGACAATATTCTGGTTAATTTCTTTAACAGGCATTTCCATATCCGGGATGCGAACAACGGTCGTTAATTCTTCATAACCCTCACAAACGGTCTGCACGGAATACTCCCCGGCCTCTAAGGCAATAGCAAACCGTCCGGTCTGCGAATTGGGCCGGTAGTGTCCATAAACACTACCGTTGGCTTTTACGAATACGGTCATTGTCACTTCGGGTCCTTTATCCATCAAAAGCTGCCATTCGTTAATCCGGGTACGGCGGGCGGCAACAGTATCGGCGGGTGTTTTCAGCATCACCACAACACTGGAATCAATGGAGGTTTTCAGCGAATCGATGCCCAGTGCCAACGCACCGCGATAAATATCGAAGACATTCATGGAATCACGCGAATTCAGGCTTCCACGCAAAACGGTATAGCCGGATTTCACATCCTTAAAAATGACCCGGTACAGATCCAGGTTTCCGTATCCTTCCGGACGTAAGGCGGCCATGTACCCATAACGCCCGCTGGCCGTAAAACTGATTTGATAATTGTCGTCGGGCGTGTTGACCGGATATCCCAGGTTCACTGGATTTCCCCACCGCCCCTGGGCGGCATTCCAGTCGCAATAAAAAAGATCGTATCCACCCATGCTGCTATGTCCAACCGAGGAAAAATATAAGCGCTGACCGTTCAGCGCCAATTGCGGAAAATCTTCATCGTAGGCTGTGTTAACCAGGGCCCCCAGGTTTTCCGGAGCCGTCCAGCCACCGTTTGGTAAGGCACGGGAAACCCACAGGTCACTTCCTCCTCTGCTCCCATCCCGGTTTGCCGCAAATATCAGGGTTTTCTTGTCTTTGCTGATGGTAGCGGCACTTGCGCCCTGATTGTTTGGGTTAATAACGGATCCCATGGGCTGAAGAAGTCCCATGCTTTTGCCTTCTTTTGTTGCAAAGCGAATCTGGAAGCGTGCATCGAGGTTGTCCACGTAGGAAAACAATATGGAACCATCTTCGGAAAGACCTGACATCTCTTCAATCAGCGGGGTGTTGATGGTCGCGGGCAGTCGCTTGCACTTATCCCAGGCACCGTACTTGTTTTCAACCATGAATAAATCGGCGGTGAAATAGCCATCATAATCCATTAAGCTGCCGGTATTGCCGCTGCGTTTGGAGGTATAGAATAGCGTATTTTCATTTTTGGTGATGTAGGGATGATAATCAGGGAAGGCCGAGTTTACACGGCCTCCAAGGTTTTCGAACACAACATTCACCGGATGCGCCACCATTTCCTTGGCACGCACGCACATTTCTATCTGCTTGTCCGCCGAAATATAATTCGGATCATTACCGTTTAATTTCGACTTATAGGTTTTGAAGGCTGCAATAGCATCATCGAATTTATAGCTATACTGATAAGCCCGGCCCAAATCATAGTGAACCATGTTGTCCATCTTGGGGTCCTGAACTGCTACCAACATGTATTTTAATGCTTTCGACTTATCGATCGAGGTATTTAAATAACAACTGGCCAGGTAATAATTGAATTCACTGTTGAGCGAATCTTTTTTGACCAGCAGTACATATTCTTTCATGGCATTCACAAAGTCGCCCGCAAGCATAAAGGCTTTTGCCCATTTCTCGTCGCCACCGGGGGCGGTTACCGGGCGCTGCTGTGCATATAAGCGCCCCGGCATCACGCAGCACGCGCCTGCAATCAATAATACCCGCAAAAAAGACCTGACGATCTTTCTGTCCGTAAATAGCATAGGAAAAAATTTAGCTATGCAAAAGTAGCAAAATCGGGCAAGTTTTGCCTCCAAACAGCATGAAGTTATGAACATTATGCGCTCACTGTTGATAAGCGCGGCGAAGGGATCAGGCCACCCGGCGACCCAATTCGCGAAGGCCCTTCCACATAATGTTCAGGTCGGTGCGGATACGGTAATCTTTCGCGTACAGTAGGTTTAATCGTTCACGGATCTCGGGCGAAATCCGCTGAGAATCGATAACATCACTGGTGTTGAGGACGCCCTTGCGCAGGGCGGGAAGATGCACCGTGCCGTTTGTCTCGGGCGCATATCCAACCCAGGAGGCCGCACCTCCCATAACCTTCACTATGTTCATAAGAAGGCCCAGCGGCCGTTTAACGATAAACAGCAGTATGGGTGACAAGATAAGCAGCAGCAGGCTGAATAATAAATCAAACAGCAGTTTGCTGCGTCGGTTTTCGGGTTTGTTAATATTATTGATATTCAGCACGAAAAGATCACCGGCGGTATTAATACTGTTGCTGCCAATGATGGTCAGGCTTTCCGGAGGTGCAATCTTGAACTCGATGTTGGTGGAACTCAATTCCGACATCAGCGTGATGATGCGCTGGGGCGGAAGGTCTTTCGAGCAGAATACCACTTCACCAATATCATAGATTTTTAAGATGTCGGGCAATTGATCAATGTTTCCAATGAAGTCTCGTCTTGAACCTTCCGCGTCGTCAAGCCCGACCAGCCCAATGTAACCGGCCTCCAACTGGGTGTTGCGTAAGAGATCAGCAACACGGCGTGCCTCATCCTCGCCACCAACCACCACAAAGCGCTTCATTCCCCGCGTATCCAGCGCAAAGGATTTAGAGCGGCTGAAGCGCAGCAATAAGCGCGTAATCAGCATGGAAATCATCGCCCAGCCGGCGCCAATGATGATCAGCGCCCGCGAAAAGCGCATGCTTTCACTAAGGAGCGCGTAGGCACTCAGGATGACCACCGTACCCCAGAAAAGGCCCAGCACAATGCGCGCCAGCCGGATCGGGCGGTCGTATCCACCGCTGACCAGCACAGCGAATAGCCAGACAAAAATGTAGACTGGCAATACAATGAAAATAAACTGCATCGGATACTCACCGCCATCCGGGAAGATGACGTGTTGCTCCCAATAACCGGTGAAGAAATAAATGCCTGTGAAAATAAGCAGTGCATCGAGCAGCGGCAGGAAGATGCGTTTAATGGCCCGGGCCATGATGGCGATGAATGCCCGTAACCAAACCGCCGTTTTGATCATGAAGGAGAAGAGTCCCGCATTCTTTTTGGAGAAATGCTTGCGGGCAAAGATTACCATTGCATTGTAGAAGACGAAAACGTAGTTGATTGAGCTCTTTTTTGTGCTCTCTCCTTTATAGTGAATAATGCGCGTCTCCGGAAAATAAATGTTTTTGTAACCACCCAGCGTGATCCGGTACGAAAGGTCAATGTCTTCGCCGTACATGAAAAAGTCCTCGTCTAACAAGCCCACCTGATCAAGGGCGCTTTTGCGAAGCATCATGAATGCACCCGACAGCACATCTACTTCATGAACCTGATCTTTATCCAGGTACCCCAGATGATATTTTCCAAACATTCGGGAGCGGGGAAATAGTGCCGATAAGCCAACAATTTTGTAAAAAGCCACCGCGGGCGTCGGTAATCCGCGCTTTGATTCCGGCAGAAAATGCCCCTTCCCGTCTACCATCTTAACGCCCAGCCCGCCGGCCTCCGGATGTGCATCCATATAGCTCACGCAGCGCGAAAAGGTGCTATCCTCAACTACCGTATCCGGGTTCAGCAGAAGGATGTATTCCCCGCGTGCTTCGCGGATGGCCTGGTTGTTGGCACGCGAAAACCCCACGTTTTCACTGTTGTTGATCAAACGAACCTCCGGGAATTTTTCCCGCAGCATGGGCCGGCTACCATCCACAGAATTATTGTCGACCACAAAAACTTCGTATTCCAGGCCGTTTCCGGCGGTGCGAACCGAGTTCAGACACTGCTCCAGAAAGTGCATTACGTTGTAGTTGACAATTATAACAGATAGTTTCGCCATAGTCCCTTCCCCCGTTGAATATTTTAAATCGCGCCTCCCCGCTTCCTAAGAATCCACTCCGTTGTGAGCAATGCAATAATCAGCATCAATACCCAAAAAACGTTGATGAGATCACTGTAGGTTTCCCGCTTGTACGTAATGGTTTTAATGTCTTCGCGTTGCCGGATCGAATCGGCCAGACTTTCCACCTGGTGCGGATCGATCATGGCCCCACCATGCAAACCTGCCAGGGCGGCCAACAAGGCATGGTCGGCCACCAACTGCAAGGATTCCTTATTTACAGGCTGTACCGAGAACGCACCTTTTTGCTCATGTACCACCGTTCCCGCTTTGGCCTGGGCCACCCATGTGTAATCGCCCACAGGCAATACCCCCATATTTAAATGATAGGCCGACTGCGTACGGCTAAACAGATATTCGATTTTTTTTCCGCGCTGGTCCGTCAACTGCAGGCGCACTTCCGAACTGTTGATCATTTCGTAACTTTCATTGTAAAGCTCCGCCGTAAATTCTACGGCTTCATTCGATGCGTAACGGTTTTTTCCGTAAACACGGAATAGGCTTTTATCGGCCCTGATCGACAGAAACTGGATTATTTTGCCGGCCAATTCGTTGAATGCATCGTGACTGCCCGTTTGCAGGTAGTTATACAAACGCCATTTAAAGAGCCCTTCACCGCATATGACGCCGGTCCGCACATCCATTCCCTGGCTAAAGGCCATCAATGGGCGGCTCGTGGCCACCTTCCCGATCCGCTGATAAAACAAGGAGGTCATCCCGGGGGTGAGCCGGTAATCGCCGAAAGGGCATGTGAGTGGCGGAGCTTCGGAGATTATCTTCAGGCTTTCATCACCTAAAGTGAACATCGAAAAACCGGTATTGAACACTGCCTGCGCTTCGTCCCAACGCTGCTGCCCCTGCATAATCAATAAGCCGGTCTTACGATTATTGAAGGCGGCAAGATCACTGTTAAGCCCCAACATGTAAAGCACCGGAACCCGCGTGCCAAGGGCGGCGCCGATGGCCGGCGGCAAAGACTGGTTCCGTCCCGGCAATTGATGCAGCACCACCAGATGATAGGCATCGATCGGTTTATTGAAATCCCGGATAAGCCCGGTTTCAACTTCGTACGTGGTGATGGTTTCCAGGCTTTGTTTTAAGGCGCTTTGATCCGGGTGGGGCGCTGAACCAAGAATCAGAATTTTCTGGCGGGCATCCAGTACGTCAACATATATATCGCGGACATTGTTGGCCGTGGTGAGTTCACCAGCCACGGGAAGCACTTCAACCCTGTAATGCTGCAAACCCGAAGAGCGGGCTTCAAGCATGAGAGAAACGGTTTCAAGGTAATCGGCATCCCCGATTACGAGGGGTTTGGAATAAAGAAGCTGGCCGTTTCTGCTGACCTTCAGCGTGCTGCTAATCCCCTTGCATTTTTGTGCGCGAACAACCACCTCCACGGGAAAGGAGTTGCCGAGGTAACTGACTTTATTGTAATTCACTTCGCGCACTATAATATCTTTACGGATGTTGGTGTCGCCCATAGCCACCGTATAGATGGGGAATGGTATGTTTTCAGCGATGTACAAGGGATTCGCTCCGCGGTTGTATAGTCCATCCGTGGCAAGCACCAGGGCGCCTACATTTCGGTTTGCAAAACGGACACGAAAGTCTTCCAAAAAACCCGAAAGATCCGTCTCTGCCTCCGCATACTGAACATCCAACCCTTCCTTAACCTGATCACCGAAAGTCATGGTCCTGACGTCAAATTCCGCGCCCAGCGTTTCCTCCAAACGGCGCAACGACGCAAGGTAAGCGCCGCGGTAAAACAGGGAGTCGGAACCCATGTTCAGCGATGCACTGTTGTCCTGCGCCAGGATTATCAGTGGCTTCTCCCGAATGGTTTTGCTGGTGCGGACCAACGGAGCCATCAGCAAAAGCGCCATCAGGCTCACGGTAATGAAACGGATCCCGGCCAGCACTTTCTTCATCGTGGCCGTGAGTTCGGTGTTCTTTTCACGAAGATATAAAACCATGGAAAACAGCGCCCCGCAAAGTAAACAGAGTGGTAAAAACCAAATCGGGGCCTGCAGTATGATATCCATTTTTTTGAGTATGCCAGTTATAACGACAACAAAGATAATTTCTTTTGTGGGTTTAAAACCGAAGCGTTTTTACAGAAAAACGATTTCATCAACCACCGCTGATCCCGCTTCCTTGTTGAGCGATTGCAGGATGGATGTACGCGACATGCTCAACTCGTTACGCAGAGCGGCCGAATCGACCTTCACGTATAATTTACGCTTGTTGATGTACATTTTTAAGGTGTGCCGGGCAATAAGATCACCACATACCTTTTGCCAGTAATTTTTGAAATTTACCTCATGCAGTTTCTCTTCAAGGTGAAACCGCTTCAACACATCCCGGATCACGTCGCCCAGGGATTCCTCGTTGGATAGTCGCTTTCTCATGGACGGGTGTAGGAATTTGTGACGACCCCCCGTTGGATCGAAAACATTGCATAGGGCGATTGGGTCTTTTCCACGGCGGCGCGAAGACGGTCTTCCGAAGTATCGGTGATGAATATCTGCCCAAAATGCTCTTCGCTCACAAGATGCAGCAGGTTCTGCACCCGGCTGTCGTCGAGTTTGTCGAAAACATCATCCAGCAACAATAAGGGTTTGTAGGCTTTAATATCGCGGGTGTAGTCAAATTGCGCCAGTTTGATGGCAACGACGAAGGATTTTTGCTGCCCCTGCGAACCAAACTTCTTGAGCGGCATGCCCGCGATTTTAAACAAGAGATCGTCTTTGTGCGGGCCCACCGTGGAAAAACCCGCAAAACGGTCGCTCTCTACATTTTTTTCCAGAAGCTCGGCAAAATCATGCTGGTGCAACATGGATTCATACTGTATGTCAACATCATCGCTCCCACCGCTGATCCAGTTGAAATGCCGGGCAAAAACGGGAATGAAGCGTTCAATAAAGTCCATTCTTTTTTTATAGATCACACGGCCGGGCGGAATGAGTTGCGCATCCCAGCTATCCAACTCACTGCGGCTAAAACGACGGTCTTCAGCAAATTGCTTCAGGAGCTTATTGCGCTGAAACAGGATACGCTGGTAGTTGATTAAATCGTCGAGGTAAAACTTGTCGAATTGAGAAATCACGCTGTCGACGTACTTGCGCCTATCCTCGCTCCCGCCATGGATCAGGTTGCTGTCGGCCGGCGATATCATCACCAGTGGGAACAAACCGATATGATCGGCCATGCGGTCGTATTCCTTGTCATTTAATTTAAAGATCTTACGAGAGTTACGTTTCTGCAGGCAGCTTACCGTTTCCCGACGGTCTGCATCCATTTGCAGGCTCCCGTCAATCCGGAAAAAGTCGGCATCGAAACGAATGTTCTGTTGATCCTGTAAATTGAAGAAGCTTTTCGTCAGCGAAAGATAATAGATGGCATCCAGCAAATTGGTTTTGCCCGATCCATTGTTGCCCGAAAAACAATTAATCTTCTCCGAAAAATTCAGCGAAGCCTCGGTGTAGTTCTTGAAATTAGCCAGAATCAGCCTGCTCAGGTACATGATTAATTGTTTTGATAGGCTTCAGGATCCTTTCGACTGTAGAGCAGTTGGTGCAGGGCGAACATGATGCGAACAGCCGCCATGCCCCATCGTTCTTCAAAATGGCGTTTGCACGAATGCACGGCGTTTTCACGGGCCGCCATGGTGTTTTTTTGATAAAGCAACACAAAATCTTTCAGGTCCTGATACAGATCCGACAGCAGATCGGCCAGACTGCAGGAAACAAGTTCCAGCTCATCCGCCTGCCCTGCCATGCGGAAACGATCCTTCTTTCCGAATTTCGCTTTCATTTCCTGGAAAAGCGTTTCATATTGTTCTTCGGTGACAAAGCGTTCGTTGGCCGTTTCGTCGCTAACATGCACCTCCGGCAACAGACTTCCTTTGAGGTACAATAATGGAGTAATTCTGGACAGGTAATGCATGACTTCAGTGAGTCCGTATTTCTGATTTTCTTCCATAAACAAACAGAATTCATTGGATACGGTAATCATCTCAAGAACTTTGCGTGAAAATACAGCTTCGTTATCAGGATTTTCCATAGGATAAAGTGCGTCGGTTTCTTGTATCACGTCCATCCGCATGCGCGGCATGGGGACTTACGGTGAACACAAAGATAAGCATTTTACATTTTCGCCCGCGGAGCGCATTTTGCCGGTTGAATTTGCTTTTTCGGTTTCTTTGCCCTATATTTGCTTAAAAGATAAGAATTTCCACTTCCCAGACAAGTAATAAAAACTGAATCCGGGGGATAACGTCCCGGCATCCACCATAAAATCATGCAGTGCTCCTCCCTTGCATAATACAAGGCTTATGAAAAATAACATGCTGAAAGCGGGCTTGCTTGCTGAATGTATAAAAAAGCAACAGTTGACGGCGGATACCTATATGGCCTCCATCAATGAAGCGCAGCAAAGCGCCAATGAATACGGAAATCCGGAAGATTGGTTTGATAGCTACAAAAGTGATTTGTTGAACAAGCGCGATATGCTAAGTCAAAAACTATCCCGCATACTGGAAGATCTGAAATTACTGCAATCCATCGATCCAGGCAAAGAAATAAAAACCGTTTCTTTTGGCTCCGTGGTCCTGACCAAAGAGCAAAACATGATCATTTGTGTTGGATTGGGAAAAATCGATTTCGACGGTAAGAGCTATTACGCCATCTCGCCCTCTGTTCCTGTTTTCGCAGCCATGCGCGATTTGCAAAAGGGCGACACCTTTGATTTCCGGGGAAAGAAAATCAAGATAGACGATGTCTTTTAATTTCAGCCCCATTCAATCATACAACT
The DNA here is from genome assembly GCA_964585485.1 of uncultured Bacteroidales bacterium. Classification (GTDB taxonomy): domain Bacteria; phylum Bacteroidota; class Bacteroidia; order Bacteroidales; family CAIWKO01; genus CALGYY01. The sequence continues at coordinate 23,546 of CAZPDS010000009.1, read as the reverse complement.
TAATGAATTCGTAAGGATTGCCGGTAGCGGTCAGGAATTTTTGTAGCCCGTCCAGCGGAATTACCAGGGAAGCTGTATTCAGATTCGGATGGAAACTAAGCCGTTCATACCCCAGCAGCTTATCATCAATAAAGAGGTGTACATGATGTGATGTATCGTGAATGAGCCCAAACGGGCTGACCGATCCGGGGCTTATGCCCAGGTACTTCATCATGCGTTCCGGCGACGCGAACGTTAGCTTTCCCTGTCGTAGCCGGGCCTCCAGCTCCTTTATTTTCAGCACGTATTGATAGTGCAGGATGACGAGATAGTGTTGGTTTCCTTTATGATTACGAAAGAAAAGGTTTTTGCAATGCGCGGCATCGATGTCTTTCCAGTATTGCGCAGCAATTTCCACCGTTGGCGCTGCCGGATGCTCATAATAAGTATAGGGAATATCCAATGATTCCAGCACCCGGTACACTTCAGGATCGCCGTTCATGCGTGTTGAGATAATAGTTGGTGGTACAAAGCTTCGGTTTGCGGAATCAGCAAATGTTCATCATCGTTGATCAGAATATAGTCCGAGCGGGCGGCTTTCACCTCCGGGTCCATCTGCGCACTCATCCGCGCAAGCACCTCCGATCGGCTCATTCCATCTCTGGCCATAACGCGCTGAATACAAAGCTCCGCGGGAGCGGTAACACAGATTACCCCGTCAAACGAATCCTCCATGCCGGCTTCAAACAAAATGGCCGCTTCCATAATGCATAGAAGGTGATCCGCCTGGCGCTGATGCCACGATAGGAAGTCGTTGAACAGAAGCGGATGAATCAGTTTGTTTAAATCCGCAAGCCTCGACTTATCCTTGAATACAACACCTGCAAGCAGTTTAAAATCAACAGTTCCGTTAACTATACAAGCATCTCCGAAAAGTTCAGCTACCGCTGAAATTACCCCGGGACGGTTGTACAAGGATTTAGCCGCCTGATCGGCATTGTAGACACGTGCCCCCATGAGCGTGAGGAGCTTCGAAACCGTTGATTTTCCGGATCCGATGCCACCGGTTAAAGCGAAAGGCTTCATTTGTTCAGGATGTATTCTACCTTTTCCGGGTGGATGCCAATCACTTTAATGAAAGACGGGAATTCCGTTAAACGGACTTTAAGTTTGGTATTCCCGGGCTGCAAGGCCTTAGGTCCGCTAATGCTGGCGTGAAACATGTTCGGTTGCACCTTTTCATAATCCGGAACGGCCACGCGGAAGGTCACTTCCACTATCGGCGGATAGATGTTCAGACTATACGATCGGGGCAGGCTATCGCATTTCACGGCCACATTGATGGTTTCTTCCGTGAACTGTTCTACCGGAATGGTAATTTTTATGTTCTTGGCGCTGGGCTCTACATTTAATCCCCGCTGTTCAATAATAATCGGCAGGGTGAATTCTTTGGTTTCATCCAGGTTCTCGGCTACATATTCAGGCGTTGTAACCGAATGGATGTTTTCGACGAGCTTTGTGGGGCCTGTAATTATCACGCTGTCGGGCATCAAACGAATACGCTCGTACAAACCATACTGCTGCTTGTACGTGATTTTCAGGTTGGGAATAACGGGCACCTTTTTGGAGAAAGCGCTGCCAAACTGAAAGCGGATGTAAGCAGGCGCAATGCCCACGAGCCGCTCCGCGGAGGGTAATTGTTGCTGAATGGTATGGGTCAGATCCTGGGTGCTCATGGATCCATCCATATACTGACCATTCTTTTTCAAATGAATTTTCCCGATGTCGATAACCACCGGATAATCGGGTTTGAAGATTTTCCGGTAGACCAGATAAAATCCGGACGAGCGGACTGTCAGCATCAGGGTGGTGTCGGGTTGCTGCACCATGGTTTTACCTTCCGGGATATTGATATAGCTGACGTGATACGGAAGGCTGAAATTATAATCTTTCGATAGCTTAATCAGCAACCAGGCGGTTGCAGAAATAAGCAGGCAAACCAGAAATATCTGTGTTTGCCTGCTCAGTTTGTGAGGTTTAGACTCACCAGATCGTGCGGATGTGTTTGTCTCCAAGGATTTTTTATTGTGCCGTGAAACAATACGCGCCGCCAGGCTCCCTCCATGGGGAGTATCAGCAGGATGCTCAGGAAGCGGGCTGCTGATCGGCCTGGAAGGTAGAAGAAATCGACATTTTTTCGATCTTCAGTTTCCCCTGCCCTTCCGTTTCGATGATAACCGTAGTATCATTAACTTCAAGGATACGTCCGTGAATACCACCGGCGGTAACAATTTTATCCCCCTTTTTCAGCGCTTCGCGGAATTTGCGCATTTCTTTGTTCCGTTTGGACTGGGGACGAATAAAAAACAACCAGAAGACAACGGCAATCAGGGCAAACATGATAATGGTTTGCCAGGCGCTGCCACCGCCCTGCGCACCCGCTTGCGGGCCGCCAAAAAGCATTACAGAAAGAAAGTTCATAGATGTGGGTTTCAATTAAACAATTATTTTATTACTTCGGCTTTTATTGTCAGCACTTTCGTGTTGGGCTGGGTATTGGCGGTAAGGGTTACGGTTTTGGTGTTCATGCCCACTTTCCCTTCGCTGTTGAAGGCAACGGTAATCTGCCCGGAAGCGCCTGGTTTCACCGGCTCTTTCGGGTAATCGGCGACGGTGCAACCACAGGTGGTTTTCTGGTTCGAAATGATCAAATCGCGCTTACCGGCATTTTTAAATTTAAAAACATAACTAACATGTTCTCCTTCGCGGAGTTTACCGAAATCGTGCGATTCCGTTTCAAATTCAAAAACGGGCAGGTCTTGCAGATCCCCGCTCCCATCCGCTGTATTGGGATTTGTAACAATGTCAGAAGCCTTAACGCGGTCGTTGCCGTTTTTGCACGCTACGAAATAAAGCGATGAACATATCGCCAGGCTGATAAAAACAATCCTCTTCATTGTATGATTCATTATTCAGTGCAAAGTTACGAAATTATATTTACTCAATCAACCCACGCCCCGTTTTCCTGATTTTCTTTTCCGCCTTAAGCTGTACAATCAGCTTATCCAGCATGCCGTTGATAAATACCTTGCTTTTTGCCGAACTGTACATTTTAGATATCTCAATATATTCATTCAGGGTTACTTTAATTGGAATGCTGGGGAAGGACATCAGCTCACAGAGCGCCATGCGAATCAGCAGGGTGTCCATCAGCGCGATACGCTCCAGTTCCCAATGCTCCGCCTTTGCCGAGATAAGAACATCGTATTGATCGGCATTTACAATCGTTTTACGGAATAAATCTTTCATGAAGGCGCGGTCTTCCATCTCATCTTCCTCGTTTTCGCCAGGCTTGATGAACAAATCCGGCAAAAGCATGAACTCGTCCATTTTTGATGAAAAACTATTGAGGGTTTTGATGATCATGTAACTCACGATATCGTAATCGTCGGCCCAGTAGATATTTTTTTCTTCATACAATTGCTGAAGTTCCTGACTATCCGCAATGAAATCGCGGAAAATTGTAATGATCAACCTCCGGTCTTCTTCAAAGGAATTTTTATCAGAGGCCATATACGCCTGGTACTCGGGCGTTTCACGTATCTGTTGAAACAGTTTCCGGAACAGGTCCTGCTCATCGGCCCAGTTAATCCGCAGCGCTTCAAAGTGACGACGGTAATCGTGGTTCTTTTCAAGCAACGTAACGATGCGGTTCTCCGCAAACTTCATGTTGGGTGCCGTTTCTTCCGGCGTCGGCAGGTACTTCTGTCGGCCGGTCTCAATGTGCTTTCGGGCTACTTCGGTGATTTCCACCAAAACGGAAAGTTGATAAATAAACAGGTCGTAAATCCGGTCCGTATTCTGCATCATCTGCTTCTCGGCCTTATCCATACGGTCTTCCGCATTCAGGAAGAAGCCGTACAACGCCTGCATTACTTTAATTCTTAATACCCTTCTGCTTAACATCGCTGCTTATGTAAGGAACATTTTTATTGGACTGCAAAAGTAGCACAAATTTCAATGCAGATAAACCTTTTCATCGCATTTCACAGGCGCAGTCTATTTATACTGAATTAATAGTAGCTTAACAAAGCTTCATATTCTAATATACACAAATTCAGACGTATAACTTCTATTGCGCGAAGCACTGTCGTTTTTTTTCATTTTTTTTTACATTTCGCGGATGATTCTCTGCTTTTTTAATATTTTTGTGCATTACGAAAAACCTAACGCAGACATCAACATGGAAGAGATCGAAAAGAATGATCAACGAGACCGGGATGAAATCTATTCAAAAGCAGTAAGGGCAGGAAAGCGTACTTATTTTTTTGATGTGAAGACGACCAGAACGGAAGAGAAATATCTGACGATTACTGAAAGCAAGCGTAAGTTCAGCAACGAACAGGGAAAGTTTTTCTATGAGAAGCACAAGATCTTTCTGTACAAGGAAGACTTTGAAAAATTTGTGCGTGGGCTAACGGGGACCTTAAATTTTATCGAAACCGGCGAAATCCCCGAACCCGATCCGGAAGAAATTCATGAACACCGCAACGAATCGAATTTCTCTAATGTAGATTTCGAAGACCTCGACAAGCAGCCCTCCGACGAATAATCGCATTTTTCGTTTCTTTTTTTTACGGCCTTCCCCCTGACAATGCTGATAGGGCGTTTTGGCTGTACCTGGCGCACAAGGGTTTGTCCCGCCTGTCCCGGTTTTCTGCATCCCGCGAGGCCATCCTTACACGGCCCTAAACACTCTTCCCCATTATTCCCTATTCCCTGTTAGCTATGAACAATTCACTACTTTTGTATCATGAATGCGTTAAAGAAGTGTATTGAAGAAGCCTGGGAAAACCGTGAGCTGCTTGGCAACGAAACGGTTAAGAACAGCATAAGAGACGTAATTGCCCTGCTCGATGCTGGCAAAATCCGCGTGGCCGAACCCTTGAATGATACCTGGCAGGTGAATGAATGGATAAAAAAAGCCGTTGTGCTCTACTTCCCTATTCAGGAAATGAAAACCATGGAAGTCGGCATGCTGGAGTTTTACGATAAAATTCCCCTCAAGAAAAACTTTGAAAAAATGGGCGTTCGCATCGTGCCCCACGGTATTGCCCGCTACGGATCTTACCTGGCACCCGGTGTGGTGATGATGCCCGGCTATGTAAACATCGGCGCCTATGTCGACAGCGGTACCATGGTCGACACCTGGGCCACCGTCGGATCCTGCGCCCAGATCGGAAAAAATGTCCACCTCAGTGGTGGTGTGGGCATCGGCGGAGTCCTTGAACCCGTTCAGGCCGCACCCGTCATCATCGAAGACGGCTGTTTCATCGGTTCCCGCTCCATCGTGGTGGAAGGGGTTCGCATCGAAAAAGAAGCCGTGCTGGGCGCCAATACCGTCATCACCCAATCCACCCGGATTATTGATGTTTCACAGCCCACAGCCATTGAATACAAAGGCATTATTCCGGCCCGCTCGGTGGTCATCCCCGGCACCTATCCCAAAGAATTTCCTGCCGGTACCTACCCCGTTTCCTGCGCCCTGATCATCGGAAAGCGCAAGGAATCGACCAACCTCAAAACCTCGCTGAACGACGCCCTGCGCGATTTCTCCGTGGTGGCCTGAGCGGTCCGTCGGCCTAGGTAACCTCTTCATATTCGAAAAAAGCCCGCAGCCGCTCGTAAAAGACACGACGCATCCACTCGCCGGCAGGCTCCTGTTCACGACTTACTTTTTTTATAACATCCCGGCTTTGCGGGACAGACTCCTTCGGCTCTACACCCGGCCTTGCTTTGTTTTCGGCAAAGGAAGCCGTTTGAAATTTCTTTGGGCTGTATATTTCCATGATCGCTGGCTTTATATTTTCCTTAATGGATGAAACGGGAAACATTCGATTTCTAACGCAAAAATATTACTATAGAGTGTTGATATTAAATTTTTTAGGTGATTTTTGAAGCAGTTTTTACTTAAGGCTTAAATGAATTTCTTGCTTAAGCGGATACGCTTAATACTTAATTTTCGTTTACTAATTTGCTTAATTACTCCTGAAAATGTATATTTGTACCCGCAAACCTTCCCTTTGCCATGGCCTATTCTTTTACCGATCCACTGATGCTTCAACTCCTCCCGCCAACATGCCGGCTGGCACCAGGATTACGGAAGGTATTGGGCATTTTCAGGGAAGAAAACCGCGAAGGCCTGGCCGTGTTTTGCATTGCGAATCCCACAGCCCCCGCACTCCCCGATCCAATGGAGATTTCGGCACAGCTGTCGGAGAAACTACGCGAACTACGCCGCAGTATTCAGGATTACCGGTGGTTTAATGTGGAAGAACTTCCGTTTGAAACGGCACAAACACGTGAAGTTCAACTGGATGTGTTTCACGAACTGGAACGAAACGTGCTTTGCCTCCCCCTGCGCAACGAGGCCGATGGCCATCACGACCTTATCTTCCTCTATTTTCCTGAAAACTTCAGTTCCTTTAAAATCAGCAGCACCTCAAAAAGCCTTTTCCCGGAACATCGTATCATTATCGGCAGTTTGTTGCAAAATGCGGTGCAAACCATCGCGCAAATGAATGCCGATAACCGCGAAAACCTTCGCCAAATCAACGGGAGCACGCGCTCCATTATTGATCGTTACAAGGCCTCCCAGGAAGAACTTAAGAAACTGACCAGCGGCGTTCAACGTAACATCCTCGATCTGAGTAAACATTTGCTGGATGAAATTACCCCGGGCGGCTCCACCCGCTTTGTTTTTACCGTAGCCGCCGCCGAGAAACTCAAGAAATTTAAGGGCGAAATTCCCGATCTGAAAATATTGCTGCAGAAAGCCGTAAACTTTGCTTCAGCCCTCGAATTCGACCGCGGCGGCGACGAAATCAGGCTCGAAGAGTATCACATTGACCTGGATCTTCAACGCGATCTGCAGCGCAGCCAGGCTACGATCAGCATGCCCTCCGCCCGCTACGCCAAAACCGTGGCCCTGCTCGATAAACTCGAAGAGGCCGCCGCCCAGGTCTTGTCACGCGACCTCCCCCTCACCAGCGCCAACGTTGGCCATGCCTGCAGCAAATCCATCTCAGCCCCGGCTATTAGCGATGCATTGAAAAAACACCGGGCCAAAATCCTCACCCTCCTCAACGAATACCCCGACCGCTGGAACCTGATCCGCGCCGAATTTAAACCGCTCGTAAACGTGCTTTCCGCTAAATACAACGAGACCCGGAACGAATCAAGGTCGGCCGGTTAAGCAATTGCTATTCTCGGGTGAGATTGAATAAGCTTATTCAGTTGAACTGAGTTTATTGAGTTGAATAGCTTCTAAACCAACGGAGCTAATCTTAATTAAGCTAATCACCCCTGGGTGCGGCGCTTGATGTCGTTGCGGATAAATTCTTCCAGCTTATCGTACGGAATCCGCTTGGCCAGAATGATCTTTTTCTTGTCGAGAATGTAAATAACCGGTGTTGAATAAATGTCGTACAATTCACTGTAGGGCTTCGTCAGCGTGCGGGGTCCATTCACGTTAATCCACGAGAGATTATGCTTGCGGATGAATTTCTTCATGGCCGCCATATTGGTATCGGCACACACCGCAAACACTTCAAGGTTCAATTCAGCCTTGTTTTTCAGATAAAATTCATGAACATGCGGAACCTCCGTCTGGCAATGCCCGCATTCCGGATCCCAGAACAGCAAAATGGTGTAATCAGCCCGGACGTCGTGCATGGAACGCAACGCCAATAGTGTATCCTGCATAATCATGTTGGGCGCCACCACCCCCAGCAGGTTCGGGCGAATCTTGTCGGCCCGCTTGGTCATGTTATCCAGTATCTTCTCCGAAATCCAAAAGGCCTTGCCGGTATTGTAATAGTTGTCAAACATGTGGATGTAAATCGCATCAAAACCCATCACATGCGAGGTCTCCGATAGATAAGTTACATACCACACGATGTATTTAAACAATTCCTTACTCGTGGCCCGCGCAGCCAGGATATCCGCCTCCTTGTTAATGGAATCCGGTGTCTGTACCACCACCTGGGTCATGTAGCGGCTGAGTCGCTCATGAAACACGGGCGTACGCAACATGCGATCGTCAGAAAAATCAATAAAATCAAAATAATGCTCTTTGTAATAGCGGTACTGAAAAAGACTGTCTTTACGCCCGTTGTACAAGATCGGGGCCTCGGGCACGTCCGGCTCCCGCGAGGCGTTAAACACTTTCGCGATCAGGTAGTCAGGATGCTGCTCAATAAAGTTTTTTTTGTAGGATTTGACAAGTTCATCGATCTCTGTAAGCTTCTTCTGATAATAATCAGCACTGTCTTTCTGATCTTTGAACTGATCGTAGCGACTTTTGTAAACCCCAAAAGCACTTTGCTGTTTGTTAATGTACAGCAGATAATCGTAGAAATCGCTGTTCTGCCGCGATCCGCTGATCTTCATGTGGCCCACATAATCCACGGTATCCGTTTCAAAACTGATGTTCTGCTCCTTGTCTATGACGAATTCAAACAAGCGGGTCTTGTTGTGGATAATGAAGTAGATCCCGCCCGGCAAGGCATCCGGTCCCGTAAAGGTCATTTCCCCCCTCGCGTTGGAGATCACGGTGTCGTTCACCTGATTGTACTGGCCGTAATACCCGCCCAGGTAACAGGTGTCGGAACCCAATCCGATAATTCGCACTTTTATGACATAGCCCGCAGCAGACGAAACCGCCGACATCATCGACAGCAGCAGAAACAAACCAATAACTTTTATTTTCATAAACAGTAAACTTGAAAATTAAGGGATACAAATTTAATGGAAATCTTTGAAAGAAACCGAGAACTTCAACCCGCTTGCAGCGTTTAAAACTTCCCTATTTTTGCATTATGAATAAACTTAGGATTTTCTGCATTATTGCAATTTTATGCTCGCTTTCGCTGAAAGCCGCGGCAATGCTTCCGCAGAAGAGCATTCTTCCGGAGCCGGGCGATTCGGTAAAGCTCAACTCGGGTTTCAGTTTCGGCATTAACATGGGCGCCTATTTCGCCAACGGCTTTCATGGCAATTTCTACAATGGCGCCGCCGGCAATGTCGATTCCATCGGACTGATCTTCGGAAATTATTATTATACCCAGGATATCCGTAAAGAACTGCAGGATACCTTCCGTTTGCTGGAACTGCCCACCGCTATGAAATACCAGCCCGCCATGCAGTTTGGCTTTTATGTGAAGTACAGTTTTGATCGCCAGCTCGGCGTTTTCTTGCAGTTCAATTATGCAAAACTGAAAGCCAAAGATGTCTTTACCCTGGGCGTAGGACCGGAAGCCTCGTATCTGACGTTTGACGACATCCGCACCTACCCCATCTGGGGAACCGAAGAGCGCATTTACATTGACCTTGGCGTCTCCAAAACCTTTGAAACCAGCAAAAACGTTCAGGTTTTCCTTGAAGGCGGTCTCAATATCAACAATACCCGGATAAAAGAACACAAAATTCAGATTGGTTCGCTGGAATACAGCCTGATCAACATTTACGGCGATTCGCCCTACATCCCCAACACCCAGATGCAAACCTACGAAACGCGGCTGGGCGGACTGGGCATTGGTGCCTTCGCTACAACCGGGCTTCGCTTTGTTTTCAACGACAAGATCAGCCTCGATCCCGGCTTCTCATTCTATTGGAGCAAGGCCAACCTGGAAGGCTATTCGGCCTACCGTCCGCACTACGCCGTATTTGTCCGCCTTTGTTACCAGAGCCTTTCGGCCCTTACCGGAGGAGAATAAATGGACTTCGCCGATTACCGGTCCTGTCGCCTTTGTCCGCGGGAATGCGGCGCCAACCGCCTGCAGGGCGAAACCGGCTACTGCCATTGCACGGCCGAACTTCAAATTTCTGCCATCTGCGTGCACACCGGCGAAGAACCGGTGATTAACGGCAAACAGGGCATCTGCAATGTATTCTTTTCGCACTGCAACCTGCAATGCATCTACTGCCAGAACCGTCAGATCAGCGATAACCGACGGGAGGTACCCTCCCGTTATCCGCAGCTTGCGCAAGCCGTCGACGCCATCGCGCACAGCCTCGACCAGGGCGTCCATGCCGTAGGTTTCGTCAGCCCCGCTCCTTTCCTGCCCCACGTAAAGGCCATCATCGAAGACCTGCACCAGCGGGGCTATTCGCCGGTAACGGTGTATAACTCCAACGGCTACGATCGTCCGGAGGAACTTCAAAAACTTGAAGGTCTCATCGATATCTACCTGCCCGATTTAAAATACATGGATGCCGGTCTGGCCCGCGATTGGTCCGATGCAGCCGACTACCCGGAAAAAGCAAAGCTGGCGCTGCAGGAAATGTACCGTCAGAAAGGTACCACCCTGCGTATGCGCGATGAATTAACCGCCGAATCGGGGCTTATCGTCCGCCATCTGGTGATGCCCGGCCAGGCCGACGACAGCATCCGCCTTCTCGAATGGCTGGCCGATGCCTGCAGTCCCCGCCTACACTTATCGCTGATGTCGCAATATACACCGCTGCCCGCGGTGCAGCATCACCCCCTGCTGGGCCGCAGTCTCGACGAATCCGAATACCAGCGCGTGGTAACGGCCGCCGAACAAACAGGCTTCACCCGCGGCTGGACCCAGGAATTCAGCAGCCGCCACTTCTATGTGCCCAACTTTGATTGTGAGAGGCCGTTCGGGGAATAAGCAGACATCAAGACTCAACTGAAATGCTCCAGCAGCACCCGGCAAATCTGCACGGCCGCCTGGCCGTCGCCGTAGTAATCAGGATAATCGGTGAGCTCGCGGGATTTGAGACGATCGTAATGGGCGCGGATAGCATTGGGCTGAACGCCGGCCACTTCAACAGTACCGTGCACAGCCAGCTCCTTCCACTCCGTTTCTTCACGTAATACCAAGCATTTCTTGCGATGGAAGTAGGCTTCTTTCTGAACACCACCCGAATCGGTGATGATCATCTCACAATCCTGCTCCAGACGCAGCATCTCAAAGTACGAGGCCGGCTCAATGGCCACCAGCTCAGGATACGCCAGACCGGATTCTTCCATGACACGCCGTGTGCGCGGATGAACCGGCCAGATGATGTTGCGGCCTTCCCGGCGCGATATCTCCACGAGGGTATCCAAGATTCCTTTTAACACCGAAAGATCACTGGTATTGCTTTCGCGATGGAGGGTCAGCAAGATGAAACCTTTGTCAGGCAATGCCTGCAGCGGCGAGAGTTGAGCCGCCTTCGGCGCAAAGTAAAGGGCGTTATCGTACATAAGATCGCCGCAATGCACCAGCAACGGCCGGTCGATGCTGATCTTGCCGGTGACCGAGGTCGGGAATCCCTCGCGGACCAGGTTATTCATGCCCGTTACCGTGGGCGAGAAAAGACAAGTGGATACATGGTCGGTCATGATGCGGTTGATCTCTTCCGGCATCGACTTATTGAACGAGCGCAGTCCGGCTTCAACATGGGCCACCGGCACATGCAGCTTGGACGCGGCCAGCGCACCCGCCAGCGTAGAATTGGTATCGCCGTAAACAAGTACAACTTCCGGCTTCTCCTTCAGAATCACCTCTTCAATACGACGGATCATCTCCGCCGTCATGGCACCGTGCAGGCCGGATCCAACGGCCAGGTTGTAAGCCGGTGCCGGAATCCCCAGCTCATCAAAGAATATCTGCGACATCCGGTCGTCGTAATGCTGCCCGGTATGCACAATGCATTCAAGTATTTCCGGCCGGAAATGAAGTTGTATCGCCCGGCTCAGGGCCGATGCTTTGATGAATTGCGGGCGTGCACCCACAACGGTAAGACATTTTATCATGAGGTGAAAAAATTACGTTCCGGCAAAAGTAGACAATTCCGTCAGAAAAGCCATGGTGTCCACCCCGTCGGCATATTCGTTCAAGGCCGGAAATTGAGCCTGTCCGGGGCGAATGGCCCCCCTGACTTCCGGCGAAATCGATACGATGCACTGCAGTTGGTCCCGGTCGCAACGCAATTTTTCGTTTACCGCCGGAACACTTGAATAGCTTGCATAATGGACCACGGAAACCGGCGAACTGTAAGCTTCGTTCGGACTCAACATCAGGATGCCATTGTCGGTAAAAACCACTTTATTCATTATAAAAATGGTTTTATAGTACATATAATTCGAGGCGTACTTATGATGCGTTGCGAAATTCACGAAGTGTTCAGAGGCCTTCAGCAGCGGTGAGAAATCGTAGTTGGCGGGCACAAGCAGTGCCGACACGCTGCGGCAGCCCAGCCCGAAGTAACGGAAAATATCATCACACAGAAGCTGCAACTCCTGCGGAGTTTCCGCTCCCGTAAGCACGGCAACACTGTTGCGATGCTTGCGTATGATATGCGGCAGGCCGGCAAAGTACGATTCAAAGTAGCGCGAACTGTTGTTGCTGCCGGTGGCAATGACGGCATCCGGTGCCTTCAGGGGCCGGTCGGTAAAGATCACCTGCTCCGCAAAACCGGGATGTATGGATTTCAGAAAATCCAGCATGCAAGGCATTAACTGTGCATCCGCCGAAGAAAGTTTGACCTCTGCACGGTGGCCGGCCAACATCACACACAGCAAATCATGAAAGCCCACCGCGGGAATGTTGCCAGCCATCACAATTCCGACGCGGGCCCTCGTGCGTTGATTCTCGATTTTTTCAGCGTAGGGCTCCATCCAGCGTGTCAGACCATCGGTGGTCAACTGCTCCCCAAGATATCCCAGGGCACAGCGGACTTCATCGGCAGTAAACCAGGGATTGTGCTGAAAAGCCCGTTGAACAGCCATTTCAAGCGCCAACGCCCAGCGGTCCGTCGGATCCGGTTCCGGCTTTTGCGCAAATACGCTTAGGAGTCCGCCCAGTTCCGCCAGGGCGTCTATACGTTGATTCAGTTTCATGTTGAAAAAACCCGTAATTTTGTTTTTCGTTGATGCTGTAAAATTAAATGAATATTCCGAACGTTGTAAGCAGAATGAAAATGAAATTCAGAACCACCACCCTCGCGTTCGTGCTGTTCTCCGTTCTGGCCCCCTCGTTGGTTGCACAAACAGCGGTGCTGAGAACGGCGGAGGATTCATTAAAATCATACCTCCGTAAAGTACATTACGGATCCAACGATCAGGAAAAATACGAAGCCAACGAAAAGTTCCTGAAGCTGATGGCCTCTTGCCTGGCCGACGAGCGGTCCATGAAGTATCCCTTCGACTCGCTGAAAAATATGGCCCGGCTATATGCCCCCGACGAAAGTTTCCGCATCCTCAACTGGAACCTGCCGCTGGAAAATGGCAGCCACGAATACTTTGGCTTTCTGCAGGTAAAAGCCGGAAACGGCCTTGAGTACAGAGTGTACAACCTCACGGATCGTTCAGCGGAAATTGAAGCCCCTGAATCCATGCTCTTAACGCACGACCGCTGGTTCGGGGCCTTGTACTACGCAATCATCCCACACAAGATTAAGGACAAGCAATACTATACCTTGTTAGGTTGGGATGGTAATGATCGGCTTTCGAAAAAAAAGATTATTGAAGTGCTGAGTTTTAAAGCCAGCGGTAAACCCCAGTTTGGAGCCGGCGTTTTCCGTAAATATAAGGAGAAAGATAAGAATGTCAGGGTGATTTTTGAATACTCGGCCCGTGCGGCCATGACCCTGCGGTGGGAGGAACAATATCTTCGGACGGTTGCGCAGAGCCGCGATAAGAAATCGCGGACTGTGAAAGTAAAAGCAGAGCCCATGATCGTTTTCGACAACCTGGTGCCCCTCGATACCCGCCTCTCGGCCAGCAGCACCGACCTGATCGGACAATACCAGTTTTACGTACCCGAAACCAATGTGCTCAATGCCTTTATCCTCAGAGAAGGCCGCTGGTATTTTGTGAAAGACGTGGATGCCCGCGGACCGAAAACCGATCCCCAAAAAAATTCCCTGAAATACGACCCCGGTCGCCTGGGTCGGTAAAAAATTCAGCAAAACAGATTTGTTTGCGTAAAAATTCTTTTCTTTGTTGAGATTTCGACAACGAAGTGCAGTGTTTAATTAACTAATTCAAATATGAAAAAAGTTCATAATTTTAATGCCGGGCCTTCTATCCTGCCCCGCGTAGCTATTGAAAACACGGCCAAGGCCGTTCTTGATTTAAACGGTATTGGAATGTCCCTGCTGGAGATCTCCCACCGCAGCAAAGATTTCCAGGCGGTTATTGACGAAGCCGTGGCCCTGTTCAAAGAACAGCTCGGTATTCCGGAAGGATATCATGTATTGTTCCTGGGCGGTGGCGCCAGCATGCAGTTCTGCATGGTGCCGTTTAACCTGCTGAACAAAAAGGCAGCCTACGTCGAAAGTGGCGTGTGGGCGAAAAAGGCCATCAAAGAAGCCAAACTCTTTGGCGAGGTTAACGTGATCGCATCCTCGGCCGACAAAAATTTCAACTTCTATCCCTGCATCGAAAACATCCCCACCGATGTTGATTATCTCCACATCACGACCAACAACACCATCTACGGAACCGAAATCCACAAGGATATCGACAGCCCCGTTCCTTTGGTGGCTGATATGTCGTCCGACATTTTCAGCCGTCCCGTTGATGTGAAAAAATACGCTATGATCTACGGTGGTGCGCAGAAGAACCTCGGCCCCGCGGGTGCTACGTTCGTGATTGTGCGGGAAGACATCCTGGGCAAGGTAGAACGCGCCATCCCGAGCATGCTGGATTATCGCACCCACATTAAAGAAGGTTCGATGTTCAATACCCCTCCCTGCCTCCCCATCTACACCATCATGGAAACCCTGCGCTGGATCAAGAGTTTGGGCGGTGTTAAGGTGCTGGCTGAAATGAACAGGAAGAAAGCACAACTGCTTTACGATGCCATCGACAACAGCAAGATTTTCGTTGGAACGGTTGAAAAAGAATCCCGTTCGCTGATGAACATCTGCTTTGTCATGAAAGAAGGCTATCAGAACCTCGAGGAAGAATTCATGAATTTTGCCAAAGCCAAGGGTATGGTAGGCATCAAGGGACACCGCTCCGTTGGCGGTTTCCGCGCCTCCACCTACAACGCCCTTCCCATGGAAAGCGTTCAGGCCCTGGTCGATTGCATGAAAGAATTCGAGGCATCAAAAGCATAATTCGAAACGCATCCCTAAAAGGCTGCCCTCACCGGCGGCCTTTTTTTTGCCTGAAGTTTTACCTGCAATGAGAGGGCACTTGTTAATTTGCCTGATCAGGTTGATTGAGATGATTAGCTTGATTGAAGGCTGCAAACTGCGTTTGTGTTTTTCAGATAGCTTAATGCTGGCCGCTTTTAGGTATACTCAATAGAATTAATCCACTCAATCCACCCATACCCCCATTCTACCCAACAAACTGAATATACTCAAGTAACAAAATATACTTCATACATCCTGACAGACCTGATGTATGAAAATTTATTTGGTTATTTTTACGCGTATCAAAAAACAACTATCTTTGAGCACTTATTAACCACGTAAAACAAACTCCTATGTCAAAAGTACTGGTTGCTACTGAAAAACCTTTTGCCCCTGCGGCTGTCAATGGTATTAAAAAAGTATTCGACGAAGCTGGATTCGAGATCGTCATGCTTGAAAAATATACCGACAAGGCCGATCTTTTAAAAGCAGTGGCCGATGTGGATGCCATGATCGTTCGGAGTGACAAAGCCACTGCTGAAGTGATCGCCGCCGCTAACAACCTTAAAATCATCGTCCGCGCTGGCGCCGGCTACGATAATGTTGATCTGAAAGCCGCCAGCGATCGCAAGATTGTTGTTATGAACACCCCCGGACAAAACTCCAACGCCGTGGCCGAACTGGCTATTGGTATGATGGTGTATATGGCCCGCGGCAGTTTTAAAGGTGTATCCGGTTCTGAATTAAAAGGCAAGAAACTGGGCCTGCACGCTTACGGCGCCGTTCCCAGAAATCTTGCACGCATCGCCCAGGGTTTCGGAATGGAGGTGTATGCCTTCGATCCTTTCGTTGACAAATCGGCCATGGCCAAAGATGGCGTTAAGGGACTCGACACCGTCGAAGAACTTTATGCAAACTGTCAGTACGTTTCCCTGCACATCCCGGCCAACGAGCAAACCAAGAAGTCGATCAATTTCGGCCTGCTGTCGAAAATGCCCAAAGGCGCTACCATCGTTAACACCGCCCGCAAAGAGGTGATCGACGAAGGCGATTTGAAGAAAATCATGGACGATCGTCCCGATTTCAAATATATCTCCGATATCGCACCCGAGTGCCATGCTGAAATGGTGGAGAAGTACGATGTCAGGTATTACGCCACACCCAAAAAGCAGGGTGCTGAAACGGCCGAAGCCAACATCAACGCCGGCGTAGCGGCAGCCAATCAAATTGTAAGTTATCTGAAAAACGGAATTACCACCTTCCAGGTGAATAAGTTCTAAACCGTTTACCTAACAACACTACCTATTTCAATGGAAACGGACAAACAGAACATTTTCTTCTTCAGGTTCGAAGATTTGCGTGTGTATGGCAAAGCCCTGGATTACACCAACTGGGTTTACACCATTACCGGTGATATTCATTGCAACGCCAATTGTGCGATGCCCGCGCAATTCAACAACGCGTCCCGTAACATCGCGGTTTTTATCGCCGAAGGCAGCGGGCGCAGTAAAACTCAGTTCATTTATTATCTGAAGATGGCGAAAAGCGCCATTCGCGAGTGCCTGGTGCTGACCACCATCGCTTTTCAGGCGAAGCTGATTACCGAAGCGGATAATGAATACAGCCGCAACGCGTTGATCGAAATGACAAAAATGGTAGGCGCACTCATCGCTTCCCTGCAACGAAGCCTTAAGCCAGGCGAAGAACATGAAGAGGAAATGGAACATGAACCTGCGGAAGATTTTAACAAGTATAATCCGTAAAATTGTCCCGAAGATTCCGCTTTTTTCTAAATTTGCGGCTGAACTCATCGTTCAGCCGTTTTTTTCGAATCATTCAAATCAACTAAATTCATATCAAGATGGCAATACTAAAAGCATTTAAGGGCCTGCGCCCCCCGAAAGAAATCGCAAAAGACCTGGCTTCGCGCCCTTACGACGTACTTAATTCCAGGGAAGCCCGCCTGGAAGCTGCCGGAAACCCTTACTCCCTGCTGCATATCATTAAACCCGAAATCGACCTGGCCGAAGGTATTGATGAACACGACGAATCCGTGTATCTGAAGGCGCAGTCGAATTTAAAAATGTACCGCGAAAAAGGATGGCTGGTGCAGGATCAGTCCGATTGCCTGTATATTTATGCACAAACCATGAACGGCAAAACCCAATATGGTATCGTTGGCTGCGCGGGCGTTGAAGATTATTTAAATAACGTCATCCTAAAACACGAACTTACCCGCAAGGATAAAGAAGAAGATCGCATGAAACATGTGCGCATTACCAACGCCAACATGGAACCCGTTTTCTTCACCTACCCGGCCGTTCCCGAAATTGACGCCATCGTTAAGGATATTGTTACCCGCCAGCCCGCCGAATACGATTTTACCTCGGCCGACGGTTTTGGTCACCACTTCTGGGTGATCAGCGACTCGGCCACCATCAACAAAATCACCGCGCTTTTCGCGAAGGTGCCGCACACCTACGTGGCCGACGGTCACCATCGCACCGCCGCCGCCGCACTCGTGGGCAACGAAAAGAAAAAAAATAACCCCGCCCACAACGGAACCGAAGAATACAACTACTTCCTCGCGGTGCATTTTCCCGACAACCAACTCACCATTATCGACTACAACCGCGTGGTTAAAGACCTCAATGGCCTTTCGTCCGCGCAATTCATCGAAAAACTTGGAACGTACTTCGACGTGAAAGCCGAAGGCACGGAAATCTATAAACCAGGAAAACTTCACACCTTCAGCCTCTACCTCGAAGGTCAGTGGTACAGCATGGTGGCAAAAAACGGCACCTACGACGACAAAGATCCCATCGGCGTGCTCGACGTAACCATCCTCTCTAAACTGGTGCTCGACGAAATCCTGGGCATCAAAGACCTGCGCACCGACAAGCGGGTGGATTTCGTGGGCGGTATCCGTGGCCTGGGCGAACTGCAAAAACGTGTTGACTCCGGTGAAATGAAAGCAGCCTTTGCACTCTATCCGGTTTCCATGCAGCAACTGATTGACATCGCCGATACCGGCAACATCATGCCTCCAAAAACTACCTGGTTCGAGCCCAAACTGCGCTCCGGACTCGTGGTTCACTCCCTTGACTAAGCCACCGCAACCACAAAAAAGCCGGATGCCAATCCGGCTTTTTTTTATCACTCATTTTGGTACCACCCTTTTTTTATGTAAATTTATTCCCACATTCCCTGCGTGCGCTGAGCCTGTCGAAGCGTTCCTAATTCCCATTCACACATGACTTCACCCCTCGATTTTCTCACCATCGCCATTGACCTTGCCATTGACAATGTAAAATCCGGAAACGGCGGACCGTTCGGAGCCATCATCGTTAAAGACGGTGAAATTGTTGGACGCGGCGTTAATACGGTTACTACGGTTAACGACCCTACGGCGCATGCCGAAGTGAACGCCATCCGTGATGCCTGCACCCGCCTCGGAACCTTTCAGCTTGAGGGTTGTGATCTCTATTCCTCCTGCGAGCCCTGTCCGATGTGCCTGGGTGCCATCTACTGGGCCCGCCCATCGAAAGTCTATTTCGCCGCTGATAAAACCGACGCCGCCCGGGCCGGCTTCGACGATGCCTTCATCTACACTGAACTCGGGAAGCCACACGAAAACCGCAGCATCCCCTTCATCCCCATGCCCCATCCCAAAGCCACCGAAGTCTTTGACGAATGGAAGAATAAAAACGACCGTATAAATTATTAACTTTCAACGACTCCCTACGACTGACCATCGACCATCGACTGTCGACTATTTAAGCTTTTCCCGGAAGGTCTTCCTGAACTTTTCCATTTTTGGCCGGATTACCGCCTGACAGTAGCCCTGCTGGGGGTTTTTCGCAAAATAATCCTGATGGTAGGCTTCCGCCTGATAAAAGACCGGCAGGGGTGAAACCTCGGTTACAAGCGGCTGCTCAAAAATATTCTCTGCTTCCATCTCCTTGATGATCGCCAGTGCCGTGTCCTTCTGCGATTCGTTGCGGTAAAAAATTACCGAGCGATACTGCGAACCCACATCCATCCCCTGCCGGTTCAGCGTGGTGGGATCATGCGTCATGAAAAATATTTCCAGCAATTCGCGGAAACTGATCTGCGCGGGATCAAAAACAATCTCCACCACCTCGGCATGTCCGGTGGTATTGGTGCAAACACTTTCGTAATCCGGATTCTGGGTATGCCCGCCAGCGTAGCCGCAGCGAACCTTTTCAACACCCACCAGGCTTTGAAATACCGCCTGCGAACACCAGAAGCACCCGGATCCGAATACGGCCGTGTCTGTTTTTTCTGAAGTGAGTTTTTTTTCCGTCATAGCTTTTGAAGTATATTCGGAGGTACAGGCTGAAAAAGCCCCTACAATCAAGAGAACGAATGACGACCATCGCATCATAATAGAACAAAGATAGTCAATTTCTGTTTTCTGCTCATGGACGCTGACTAGCGCAGGTTCTGCCGTTAAAAAAATGCGTATCTTAGCCCCAAATTTAAACATCCATCCCTTGAAGATTGCGGTTACGGGTGCCAGCGGACACGTGGGCACCAGCCTGATTCCGGCCCTGCTGACGGCCGGTCACGAAGTGAGTGTATTGTATTATCGCGACGACCGTTCTTTCCACGACTTGCCCGTACAGCGGGTTAAAGGAAGTGTGCTGGATACAGCAGCCCTCAGCCAGTTAATCAAGGGCGCTGAAATCGTCATACATTTGGCCGCTGAAATTTCCATCGGCAGTGATGGCAACGAACGGGTTTATACCACAAACACCGAAGGCCCCCGCAATGTATGTCGCCTCTGCCTGGAACACAAGGTTCGCCGCCTCATTCATTTTAGCTCCATTCATGCCTTTTCGGCCCTGCCCTTTGAAGGCGTGCTGGATGAAAGCCGCACCCTGGTAGACCAACGTGCACACACCTACGATTACTCCAAGGCCAGCGGCGAACAAATAGTCCGCTCGTTTATCGCGCAGGGCCTGGATGCCGTGATCCTGAATCCAACATCCGTTATTGGACCGGGCGATTACAAACCCTCCCTGATGGGAACAGTTTTCCTTCAGCTCTATAAACGGCAATTGCCGGCGCTGGTGCACGGCGGATACGATTTTGTGGATGTGCGTGATGTGGCCCGGGCCGCGATCCAGGCCATCGACAAAGGTCGTTGTGGCGAAAAGTACCTCATCGGTGGCACCTGGATGAGCATTGTTGACCTGGCTAAACTGGTGCATGAGGTCAGCGGCGTGAAACCCCCACGCTTCACCGCACCCTTCTGGCTGGCCCAACTGGGCGTGCCCTTCCTCGGAATATGGGCGAAAGTAAACCACAAACGCCCCATCTATACCAGCACTTCATTGGATATCTTAAAAAACGCTCATCGCAATATTTGCCACGCAAAAGCGGAACGGGAACTTGGTTTCAACGCACGACCCCTCCCGGAAACTGTGCGCGATTTGTATTCCTGGTTCCGCGAACAGCGCTATATTTAATTTAACCCTGCCCCCTATGCTCGAAACCTACTTCCCTACAATTGTCCTGATTTGGATTGGCCTTGGATTGCTGATTCTCCCCTTATTATTAATCGTGAGGGCCCCGTATGGCCGTTACACCGATCGTAAATGGGGCGCTCAATTCAGCAACCGTTTTTCCTGGTTTATCATGGAACTGCCCGCCTTTCTGGTGTTTCCATGCCTCTTCCTTTTTGGACCGGGAGAAAAATCAACCGTTACCTGGGTTTTCTTTGGATTATGGGTATTTCATTATCTCAACCGCGACCTGGTGTTCCCCTGGCGCCTGAAAACAAAACATAAGAAAATGCCCCTGGCCATCATGTTCTTTGGCATGTTCTTCAATGGGATGAATGGCTTTGTTAACGGGTATTACCTCGGGTTTATGTCGCCCACGTATGAACTATCCTGGTTGCTTGACTGGCGCTTTATTCTGGGGCTGATGGTGTTCATCGGTGGTATGTACATTAACTGGCATGCAGATGCGATCCTGATCAGCCTGCGTAAACCCGGCGAAACCCACTATACCATCCCCACCGGCTGGCTGTACAACTATATTTCCTGTCCGAATTATTTGGGCGAAATCATTGAATGGTCCGGCTTTGCGCTGATGGCATGGAACCTGCCGGCGCTTTCGTTTGTCCTTTGGACTGCTGTAAACTTACTCCCACGAGGCTTATCGCATCATAAATGGTACCAGCAGCATTTCCCGGATTATCCAAAAAATCGCAAAGCGATCCTGCCGTTTATTCTTTAATACGGAGCAGCCGCGCTCCGTCGGTTGAACGACCAATCATCACCGCATAACTGGTCTTGTTGGCCAGATCTTCATCGGTAACGAGATGAAGATCGATAAGATTATCGACTTTTAAGCCTGTCCGGTAAAAGTTAATTTCAGCCAATGCTTCGCCCCATCCGTGAATCCAATCGCTTAGGGCGCTGAGCTGTTCGGCATTGCCGTGGTGATGAATCAACAGATCTATATCGCTCAGGGGACCCGCCACCGCGTTTTTCGTACTACCGATGATGTACACACCCTGCACACTATATTGATCGAAATTGAGAGAGTCGGCGATTTCCTGCGACATCGAAAGCCGCCACTTCCAGTGCTGTCCGTAGTCGGCCAGAATGAAATCGTACAACTTATCCATGCAGCACTCACAACCCAAATCGTTGATCCGTTTGAAGAGCCGGAGAACGGCACTACGCACAATTCCACTCTGTACGCTCATGGTGATTTACTGACGCTTAGCTTGATTTACATGGCGAATATAGAAAATTTCAAATCGATTTGCTATTTTTTTGGAAAAAAATCACAAAAAAAAAGACCGCCTGGCGACGGTCTTTAGAAATTTTGTCTGACAATTAAGCCTTGGCCAGGGTGGGGAAACGCAGGCTGACCAGGTAGAATGAGCCGAATAGAACCGTATTGTAGCACAGGTCACCCAGCAAACTGTTCATAAAAAAGGAGATTCCGTTACCATCGTTAAGGAAAACGAGACCGGCAGCATAGCTTTCCATCAGACCCACAAAACTCTGCGGATAGAAAGGACTACCCAGCCAGGCAGCAAAGTTGGTCAACAGGAAAAACAAAAGGGTGGAGCCCACCGATGCAAATGCAATATTCAGAACGCGGGGTTTCCGCGAAAGCGTCATACCGATGACAACCGTGGCGGCGAAGGCAGCATAAACCGCGATCATGGAGGTGTGAAACCCAAGGATCATATCGCTGACAAACATAGCCGCCAGGGGAACCAGGAAGGCCAGGTAGTTACGTCCAAAATAAGCGCCTCCAAACAAGGCCATGGCAGCGATGGGGGTAAAATTAGGCCAGTGGGGAACGAACCTGAAAGCGGCAGCAGAGAGAATCAGACCCAGTAATACTAGAAAACGCGATGTTGTGGTTTTGCTGTTCATTTCTATTTGATTTAATTTTTATCAGCGCAAAAATAACAATTCTTGTTGAAACGGAAATTTTTTTTATCTTAACTTATCCACCGCATCCGGTGTGTTTCTTTGAATACCCTGCATTCAACGTACTTAGGCGAATTTATTTTTCCGCGGTTTTTCCAAGCTGGAAGAACAAGGGTTTTACCACGAGCATAACATACGCCCAGTGCGCGATGTGGGCGCGACTGCCTCCGGCAACAGCCTGCAGCGTTTCGGTTCCGCTCAATATCGAATATCCTGCGTTGAGTTCCACCTCCGGCAGTACACGGTACTTATAGGTCAGGTCAGCTTCCAGCGCAAGAAAGGGAGATACTTCCCCGCCCCCGATATGATCCGGGAAGGCATTCGTTAGCGAAAAGTAATGAAAATCGGCCGCCAGCTTGTGCTTCTTGCCGAATTTCGCTTCCAGCTTTGCATAAAGATCCATCAAGCCCGCATTCTTTGTATCCCCCGGCCTGGTAAAATAATCCATATAGCCGTTGAAAGAATGATTACTCCCATACAGCGTACTGAAATGATGTACATGGGGATCCGTTTTATCCGTGGAATCCTGTCCCGATTGCCACTCCGCACCGAGCGACAAGGTCAGGGCATTGCTAAGTCGTGCCTTAACATCGGCCCCAGCATACCAGGCATTGATCCACGCACCCGATTCACTTTGACCCGATTGATAATAGCCTCTTAAAGCAGCCCCGAACCGGCCCTGCTCCCAGGCAAGTATTCCGCCGTTGGTGGTTCGTGCATACAAGGTGTTCGTTGTATTCTTTTTCTGGAGGCCATCGGTAATTGAAACGCCACTCAGGCGGAATGCGCCCAGTTTCTTCGATAAAATGACAAAAGCCAGGGCTTTGTAGTTACCCAGCGAAGTGTTGTAATCCGTAGAAAACAGAGTGTCGCGCGACTGGTTAAAAGCCCCGCCCAACTGCACATTCCAACCTCTACAAC